>CAZKDU010000076.1:0-8574 GCA_964551485.1 uncultured Burkholderiaceae bacterium | reverse complement strand
GCTACGGGAAGAAATGCAGCTTCTGCGACGTGGGGCTGGACTACATCGGCCGCTACGAAGGCGCCTCGGCCCAGGTGCTGGCCGACCGCATCGACACCATCGTGCGCGAGACCGGGCAGACCGGCTTTCACTTCGTGGACGAGGCCGCCCCGCCCAAGGCGCTCAAGGCCCTGGCCCACGAGCTGGTGGCGCGCGGCAGCGGCATCTCGTGGTGGGGCAACATCCGGTTCGAGAAATCGTTCAGCTCCGCGCTGTGTGAACTGCTGGCCGACAGCGGCTGCATTGCCGTCTCGGGCGGGCTGGAGGTGGCCTCCGACCGGCTGCTCGCCCTCATGAAAAAAGGCGTGTCGGTGGACCAGGTGGCGCGCGTGACGCGCGCCTTCAGCGACGCCGGCATTCTGGTGCACGCCTACCTGATGTACGGCTTTCCCACCCAGACCGTGCAGGACACGGTGGACGCGCTGGAGTACGTGCGCCAGCTGTTTGCCAACAGCTGCATCCAGAGCGGCTTCTTCCACCGCTTTGCCTGCACCGTGCACTCCCCCGTGGGGCAGAACCCGGCCGAATACGGCATCACCCTGGCGCCGCTGCCGCCCGGCCGGTTTGCCAAGAACGACGTGGGCTTTCACGACCCCACGGGCGTGGACCACGACGCCCTGGGCGGCGCGCTCAAGAAAGCCATCTACAACTACATGCACGGCATCGGGCTGGAGGACGACGTGCGCGCCTGGTTCCCGTTCCAGGTGCCGCGCACCACCGTGGCCCGGCAGCGCATTGCCCGCGCGCTGCGCGCGCCGGCCTGAGGCCCGGCGCCCGGGGCCGGGGAACCGCCCCCCGGGCGCGGCCCGTGCTTCAGGGCTGGCCGAAGGCCGCCACCACCTCGCCCGACACCGGGTCCGTCACCCCCAGGCCGCCGTCCTGGTCCTCCAGCAGCTCGCGCAGTTGGTCGAGGATGCCGATCACCAGGTGCTCAAAACTCTGCCACTGGCCCTCCATGCAGAAGGTGCGCTCACCCGTCGGCACCAGCTGCCCGCCCCGACCCCCAGGCATGTGCGCGCGCACCTCGCGGTGCACGTCGATGAAGCGCTGCTGGCAGCCGGGCTTGACCCGGAAACGCACGATGTTCATGGCGGTGGTCATGGCAAGCTCCTGGGTCGCAACAAAGAAGCTGGCATGGTAGACCCGGCCCGTGGTGGCGGCAACCGGGCCGGTGAAACAGGGGGGAATGGGAAGCGGGCGGCCCTGGGTCTATGGCCCCGCCCGGCGCAGAACCGGGGCATGGGCATGGGCCCAATGTGGCCCAGCCCTTGCCAGAATTCAATGGAATGCTATCAAAAGCAGAGCACTGCCCACGGGATGCGAGCCACCCCGCCCGCCCCGGCTGACCACCCGGCCGCCCCCCAGGGCGACCGCCACCGCGCACGAGGGGCTAGGGCGCAAACATTTCCTGCAGCGCAGCCACGGTGGCGCCCAGGGTTTTGGCCGACAGGGCGCCCTGCTTTTGGGTCAGGCGCACCTTGTCCACCGCGCGCATCTGGTCCAGCACGATCAGGCCTTTGGTGCCCGCGTGGGTCAGTGGAATGCGAAACGGGGCCGCAAAGCCCTTGGAGGTCATGGGCGCCACCATCACGGTGCGCAGGTGGTCGTGCAGCTCGGCCGGCGAAACGACCACGCAGGGGCGGGTTTTCTGGATTTCGCTGCCCACGGTGGGGTCGAGGTTGACCAGCCAGATGTCGCCGCGCTTCACCATGTCAGGTCGGCGTCGTCGGCATTGCCAAACTCACCCAGCAGCAGCGCGTCACCTTGTGCCTGCGCCACGGCCTGCGCCGCCTGCGCCCAGCCCGCGCGCGTGGCTGGCGCCGGCTTGCGCAGCACAATGGCCCCGTTTTCCACGGCAAGCTGGGCGGTGCTGCTGTCGTCCAGCCCCACCTGAGCCAGCAATGGCTTGGGCAACACCACCCCCTTGCTGTTGCCGATGGTGCGAATGGCGATTTCCATGGTAACCCCCCAAAATGGTTGCAACAATGTTACCACTTTGGCATGCCACCAGGCCACCTCCAGCCGGCCGAAATCCCCCACCCCGTCCCGTCCAAAGGCTGGGTTGCCGACCCGCCGCCACGGCCCCGGCGGCCCCAGGTGGCTGAACCGTGACCGACCGCCCCGCAGCGCCAGGGCCTCCTGGGCTCCCCGAGGCCATGCACAAAAAAAGCCGCTGGCCCTTGCCAGGGTTCAATGGAATGCTATCAAAAGCAGAGCGCCACGCTCTGCCGCGAGCCGGCCCCCCCCGGGCTGCACACCCGGCCCCACCCGCATGGCACGCGGTGCGCACAGGACCTGTGCCGCCTGGCCGCCGCAGTGGGCCTGGCAACAACGACAGGCGCTATGCCAGGCCCAGCTCGGCGGCCAGGCGGTCCAGGTTCTGCTCGTTGGCGGGCACCACGATGGGCGCCACCGCCTGGGCCACCGCCGGGTCGTCAAACGTCTGCTCCCACTGCAGCCGCGTGCCCCTGGCCTCGGGCGTGAGCGACACACGCAGCCGAAAGTGCGGCGGCGACACGTGCTCGATCAGCACCCGCTGGTCGGCCTCGATCTGCAGAAAACGCGACACATTCGGGTAACGTGTGCCGTCCGGCCCGACCATGGTGAACACCCAGTCGCCCCCCGCGCGAAAGTCACATCGCTCGAACTCATTGGCAAACCCCGCCGGCCCCCACCAGCGCGCCAGCCGCTCTGCGCTGGCGAATGCGGCAAACACCGCGACGGGGGTTGCGGCGAAGTGGCGCTGGGTGTGGAAAGGGGGCATGGGTGAGGCTTGGTGGTGAGGGCTGGGGGAATGCTACCAACAAGAGCGATGGTTTGAAGGATGAGTGGAGGGCGGGATTCGACCCAATGCTGACCTTGGACTCACTTTATCGAATGACTCCTTTGGAGTCTTGGTCAAGTAATGCCAAGCTGCCTACGACTTGGCTTTCTCAGGACAGGTACGGCAGAAACATTGTGCAGTTCGCGTTTGTCTACCAAGAAGTCGATCAAAGCCCGCACCTTGGCGGGCATCTTGTCGCGGGTGGGCGCGTAGAGGTACAAGCCGGGAAACGGCTTGCACCAGGGTTGCAGCACGCGCACCAGCCGCCCCTCGTGCAGGTAGGGGCGCAGCGCCAGCTCGAGGTGCTGCACCAACCCCACTCCCTGCAGTGCAGCACGAATCATGCCCTCGTCGTCATTCGTGGTGACGTTCCCGTGCGGCTCCACCGTGAAGTCATGTCGCGCAGCCGTGGCTGACTTGGTGGGCGCGGAGAACTCCCAACGGAAGATCGCTCCGCTGCTGGTTTGCCGGTAGCGTACACAATTGTGTTGCGACAAATCCGTTGGATCTTTGGGGGTGCCGTGCCGCCTGAAGTAGCCAGGCGTGGCCACCACCGCCATTTCCATCGGTGGGCTCACCGGCACCGCCACCATGTGCTCGGCCAGGCTCTCACCGAACCGCAGGCCCGCATCGCACCCCTCGGCCACGATGTTGGACAAGCCATCGTCCATCACCAGCTCCAGTTGCAGTTTGGGAAAGCGCGCCAGGAATTCACCAATGTGCGGCTCCAACAGCATCTTGGCCGCAATGCGCGAGGTGTTCACCCTCAGCAGCCCCGAAGGCTCCAGCCCGGCATCGTCCAGCTCATGGACTGCCCGCTGAATGTTTGACAAAGCCGGTTGCAGCACCTCCAACAGATGCCGCCCTTCCTCGGTCAAAGACAGATTGCGTGTGGTGCGGTGGAGCAAGCGCACGTTCAGCCTTTGCTCCAGTGCCTTGAGATTTTGCGACAGCGCCGCTCGGGTGATGCCCACTTCGGCTGAAGCCTTAGTGAAGCTGCCGTGGTGGGCCACTAGGGCGAACCAAGCCAGAGAAGGCAGCAGTGAGGGCATCAGTGCGGTCAGAGGGGCAGCGTCCATGATTGTTCAGTTTAGCTTACATCTGTGATAACGATTGAGGGCTTATGTAAAACCAATTGATTTTTTACAGTTCACCCCATGCACCAACGAATTGTTCAGTGCAACACCCTCAACCCCAAGGAGCACAGCATGCAAACCATCACTTTCCAGAACCGCAACGGCCAGGGCATCACCATGGCGGCCGACATCCACACCCCAGCGGACTTCGACACTGCCAAGCGTTACCCCGCCATCGTGATCGCCCACCCCGGTGGTGGCGTCAAAGAGCAAGCGGCTGGCCTGTATGCCGCCAAATTGGCGGAGCAAGGCTTTGTGGCCGTCGCCTTCGACGCTTCCTACCAAGGTGCCAGCACAGGTGAACCCCGCCAGTTGGAGAACCCCTACATCCGCACCGAAGACGTGAGCGCCGTGATCGACCACCTGACCACGCTGCCCTTTGTCGATGCCGACCGCATTGCCGCCATGGGCGTGTGTGCCGGTGGGGGCTACGCGGCCAACGCCGCCATCAACGACCGCCGCATCAAGGCACTGGGCACGGTGAGCGCCGTAAACATCGGTGCCATGTTCCGCAATGGCTGGGACGGCACCACGCCCTCCGCCGACGCCGCAGGGTTGTTGCAGTACGGCTCCCAAGCCCGCAGCAACGACGCAGCAGCTCAGGCCATGACGATCCCGCTGGCCCCGATGCGCCGTGAAGACGCCCCCAATGCCGAACTGGCCGAAGCCTGGGAGTATTACCACACCCCCCGTTGCCAACACCCCAACGCCCCGGGCTTCACCTACGCCCGCAATCTGACCCAATTGGTCACCTACGACGCCTACAACTTCGCTGAAGTCTTCCTGACCCAGCCGGTGTTGATGGTGGTAGGCAGCGAAGCCGGCAGCAAATGGATGAGCGAAGACCTGATCCAGCGTGCCGCCAGCAGCAACAAGACCCTTCATGTGGTCGAGGGTGGCAACCACATGTCGTTCTACGACGTGCCGCAGTACGTCAACGCTGCCGTGGAGCAGTTGGTGCCTTTCTTCCGCCGCACCCTGGCCTGAACTGACGCCTGCCCTTAAAGAGAAATCACCATGAACATCCTCAAGAACATCCAGATTCCCAACCTGGCCTGGAGCACAGCGGCAGACATCTACCTGCCGCCGGATTTCGACGAAACCAAGCAGTACCCCGCCATCGTCAGCACCCACCCCATTGGCAGCTGCAAGGAGCAAACCTCCGGCAATGTGTACGCCAAAGCCTTGGCAGAAGCGGGCTTTGTGGTCGCGGCTTTCGATGCCAGCTTCCAGGGCGCCAGTGGCGGCTCGCCGCGTTTCATCGAAGACCCGGCCATTCGCGTGTCCGATATCCGGTTCGTCATCGACTACCTGGTTACCTTGCCTTACGTGGATGCGAACCGAATCGGCGCCATCGGCGTGTGTGGTGGCGGGGGCTACACCATCCATGCGGCCATGACCGACCGCCGCGTCCTCCATCACCGGGGTCAACTTCGGACGCTTGATGCGCGAAGGCTTCAGCCAGTTCAACCCGGTGGCCGCGCTCGATGCCATCGCTGCACAACGCACGGCTGAAGCCCGTGGGGCTCAGCGCCATGTGATCGACTACCTGCCCGATTCGGTTGAAACGGCCAAAGCCGCAGGTATCACCGACATCGATGTACTGGGTGCCACCGACTACTACAAGTCGGCGCGCGGTCAACAACCCAACGGCGCTACCAGTGGCTTACTCTCGTTCAATGGCGCCGCCATGGCCTGGGACGCCTTTGCCCACGCCGAGGTGCTGCTGACCCAGCCTCTGATGGTGGTGGTCGGCGACCAGCCTGGCGGATTTGGCGCTTACCGCGACGGGCTGGAGATCCATGGCCGTGCGGCGTCCAAGGTGAAAGAGCTGGTGGTGGTCGAAGGCTGGAACCACTACGACCTGTACGACCGTCCCGAGCCTGTGGCACTGGCTTTGACCAAGCTCGTCCCCTTCTTTCAGGAGCATCTGGCATGAGCAAGGTTTTGATTCTGGGGGCGACAGGGCAGATCGCGCAGTGGGCAGTGCGCATGTTGGCCAACCGTGACGATGTGACCATGACACTGCTTGTTCGTGATGCGAGCAAACTCAGCTATGTGCCACACAATGCCCGCGTGATCGAAGGCGATGTCATGGATGCGGATGCACTGGCGGCCGCCGTACAAGGCCAGGACCTGGTGTACGCCAACCTCGCGGGTGACGTGGACGAACAAGCGGATCGTTACGTGGCCGCGATGGAAGCGGCAGGGGTGAAGCGCTTGGTGGCCATCAACTCGCTGGGCATTTACGACGAAGTTCCCGGAGCCTTTGGCGAGTGGAACCGCAAGGAGATCGGTGCCTACCTGCCGCCGTATCGGCGGGCGGCAGACATCATCGAGGCTTCGTCTCTGGATTACACCGTGATCCGGGCGGCGTGGTTGCAGGACGAAGACGAGATCGATTACGCCACCACGGCCAAGGGCGAGCCGTTTGAAGGGACCGAGGTTTCGCGCAAGAGTGTTGCTGCGGCTGTGGTGGCCATCGTGGAAGATCCGTCACGTTGGTCCAGAGCCAACATCGGTTTGCACAAACCAGGCACCGCTGGCAGCAAACCCTCGTTCATGTGACCTGTGAAAAGTACACCATGCCTGTGAGAACACCGAGGACCCCTATGCACTGGATTTTTGTCATTCTGGCGTTGGTGCTGCTTGCGGCATTGGCCTACCTGTATGCCGTCACCTGGATTGAAAGTCGCCAAGCACGGCAGTTGGCGGGCAAGCAGTCCTATGCATCTGCCACGGTAGGTGCGTCGCGCACGGCGGTGGTGTACTTTTCTCGGTCGGGCAACACCGCCCTGGCTGCACGCCATGTGGCCAAGCGGCTTGAAGCGCAACTGTTCTCCTTGGAAGCACCCGACTACCAACTGGGCTTAAGCGGTCTGGCCAATGCGGTCAAGGATGCGAATACGCGCAGAAGCCAGCCCGAGGTGCTGCCCGACATCACGCCGCGCACCATTGACCTGACGCCGTTCGATACCGTCTGGCTCGGTTCACCCGTGTGGCTCTACAGTCCCGCGCCGCCGATTTGGGCCTTTGTTGAGCACAACCGCTTCGACGGCCAACAGGTAGTGCTGTTCAACACCTTCAACAGCCACATTGGCGAGGACTACATCGCCAAGTTCAAGGCCAAGGTGATGGCGCGTGGTGCCAAGTCTTTTGAGCACCGCCATGTGCTGCGCGGGCGCATGACGCAACAACTCTCGCCAGAGCAGATGCTGCAGGCCATCGATGACGAATGGTTCGGTGAACAGACAAGACCATGATGGCGTGAAATTTATAAATCTTGTCCGACCGCAATCACCTGGACCGGACTTCCAAGGCAAACATGCCATTGACCGCTACTGGCCGCATGCAGCCCCACGATTAAAGTCCGTGTAGCACCAATAGGCCCAAGCACATCCACGCTGCCGCATTCAAAATAGCAGGTTGACCAAACCTCCAGGGACCTCCTGCCCATACAAGGGCATGGCACAGTGGCCCCACTCCCCCATGAAATTCAACCGCAACCTGCTGCTGCTCAGCGTCTGCCAGGCGCTGTTCCTCACCAACAACGTGACCTTCATCGCCATCAACGGGCTGGTGGGGCTGCGGCTGGCGCCGGTGGGCTGGATGGCCACGCTGCCGGTCATGGGCTACGTGGTGGGCGGGGCCCTGGCGGCGGCGCCGGTGGCGCGCCTGCAGTCGCGCTGGGGGCGCCAGCGCACCTTCCAGGTGGGCCTGGTGGTGGCCGCGCTCACGGCCGCCGGCGGGGCCGTGGCGGTGGCCCTGGGCAGCTTTTGGGGCGTGGTGGTGGCCACGGTGCTGGCGGGCTTTTACAACGCCAACGCGCAGCTCTACCGCTTTGCCGGGCCCGAGCTGGCCGCCCCCGAGCACAAGGCCACCGCCATTTCGCTGGTGATGGCCGGTGGTGTGGCCGGCGCCTTTCTGGGGCCCAACCTCGCCAACGCCACGCGCGACTGGCTGCCCGCCCCGTTTGCCGGAGCCTATGTGGCGCTGGTGGGGGTGGCGCTGCTGGGCCTGGGGGTCATGTCCGCCATCCGCTTTCCGCCGCACGTGGCCCCGGCGCCCGGCAGCGCCCAGGGCCGCCCCCTGGCCGAGCTGGCCCGACAGCCGGCTTTTGTGGTGGCCGTGGTGTCGGGCGCGTTGGCCTATGGCGTGATGAACCTGCTGATGGCCGCCACCCCGCTGGCCATGGACCGCTGCGGCTTTGCGTTTGCCGACGCGGCCCTGGTGATCGAGTGGCACGTGCTGGGCATGTTCGTGCCGGCCTTTTTCACCGGGCACCTGATCCAGCGCTTTGGCACGCTGCCCATCATGGGGGCCGGCCTGCTGCTGAACCTGGCGTGTGTGGCCATTGCGCTGACGGGGGTGGAGTTCGAGCGCTTCTTTGCCGCGCTGCTGCTGCTGGGCGTGGGCTGGAACTTCCTGTTCACCGGCGCCACCACCCTGCTGACCACCACCTACCGCCCCGAGGAGCGCACCCGCGCCCAGGGCGCGATGGACTTCTGCCTGTTTGCCACCATGGCTGTCACGTCCTTCGCGTCGGGCGCGCTGGTCACCACCCAGGGCTGGTTC
>CAZKDU010000075.1:0-8666 GCA_964551485.1 uncultured Burkholderiaceae bacterium | reverse complement strand
TATGTGCGGAAGAGATAACCGCTGAAAGCATCTAAGCGGGAAACTCGTTTCAAGATGAGATCTGCCGGGGCCTTGAGCCCCCTGAAGAGTCGTTCAAGACCAGGACGTTGATAGGTCAGGTGTGGAAGCGCAGTAATGCGTTAAGCTAACTGATACTAATTGCTCGTGCGGCTTGACCCTATAACTTTGATCATGAGATCAGGGTGTTATGCCAAGTGACGCATTCAAAATGATTTAAACAGCGCTTGCGCTGTGGAAGCTGATTTGCTCTATGAATTCGTTGTCTTGACTTTGTCAAGATGACAACAAGTTATGCCTGATGACCATAGCGAGGTGGTACCACTCCTTCCCATCCCGAACAGGACAGTGAAACGCCTCTGCGCCGATGATAGTGCGGATTCCCGTGTGAAAGTAGGACATCGTCAGGCTCTTACAGCCCCAAAAAGCCCAGCTCTCAGAGCTGGGCTTTTTGCTTTGCACCACCCTCTCGCTGCAACCTCATAGGTTGATCACCCACCCATCCTCAAGCTCCAAGGCACCACTTCGCTTCAGCTCATTCAGCAATTGGTCGAGCCAGCCATGGCGTTCGCCAGCACTGCTGAAATAGCGGCCATGGATCAGGGCAAAGTAGCCGGTGTGCATGGCCCAAGCCGAGAAATCGGCTAGTGGCATCCGCTGGGTTTCCAGCAACTTGAATTTCAACAGCACCTTGGCGGCGTGCTTGGCGTGCCGCTCAGGCATTTGGACAAAGCTCGCCAGCCGCTGGCGTGCCAAATCGAGTGCGCTCGCCACGTTCTGAAAAGGTCTGCCATGACCAGGGATCACATGCAGTGGAGCCAGGTCCTCGATCACGTCCAGGGTCTGTGCTACCTCCTCAAATGCCGCCTCGCCTTCGAGCTCGGGGAACACCACGCCAAAGCCGGTTTCCCAGAGGGCATCGGCCGACACCAGCACACGTGCGTGAGGCTCGAACAACACCACGCTGTGCGGGTCATGCCCAGGCGCCGCATGCACCTGCCAGTCTCGGTCGCCCAGGCGCAGCACCTGGCCCGGTTGCAGGCAGGCGTCGAAGCTGAAGCGTGGGCATTGCTGGCCTGTAGGCACGTAGGTCAGCGCCACGGGATCCCATTGGGCCACCTGCATGGCCAGTCCTGGTGGGATGTGGGTTTGCAATCCCGGGTATGCCTGCTGCAGCGCCGCGTTGCCTCCACAGTGGTCGCTGTGCAGGTGGGTGTTGAGCAGCAGATCCAGTGGCCGTGTGCCCAGCGCTGCGCGCAACAGGGCCAGGGTTTGTGAGCTGTGGGTGGCATAGCCGCTGTCGATCAGCGCACAGTTCTGTGTACCCTGGATCAGGATGTTGTTGGACGACAGCCAGCCGCGCTCAAGAACCGTGATATCGGGTGGAAGCTCTTGTGAATTCTGGGCCATCTGCTATCAAATCAGGAGTTTCGGGAGGGCGTCAGGGGCGTGTGATCGCCCTGGTCAGATGGTGTCAGTCTGTATTGGCACATGCCCACGTGCTCGCGCTGTGCACGTGGGCCACACGCCAGTCCAGGCATTGTGCGTGTCCCAAGTGCACAGCTCAACAGCCCATGTTCAGCAGCCGCTCCAGGGCGGTCACGCAAGCGACAGGTCGGTCGTCGAACAAGCGCGTGATCCAGGCCGACTCGCGCTGGCCGATCAGGCCCAGGAATTCCGTGGCTCCACGCATGCCGGCGAAGGTGTCGAAGCCGGTTTCCAGGAACGCCTGGATGTCACCCAGGCCGGCGGCGTGGGCGGGGCCGCGCATCACCCGCAGCAGCGTGCGCAGGCCGGGCTTGTGCACCAAGCGATCAAGTTCGGCCCCTACGCTCAGCACCGTGGCCAGCTGCTGCTCGCGCAGGGGGCGTTGTCCGGTGTCGCGCCAGGCCAGCACGTAGCGCTGGGCCGCACTGCCGTCGCAGCTGATCCAGTGGCGGGCCATGGTGTCGTCCAGGGCTTCGGTCTGGGCGTGCAGCCGGGCCAATGACACCACGGTCTGCAGCGCCTGTTCGGGCAACAGACGGCCCAGTGGCCCGGCCACACGCGCCAGCTGGGTATCGCGCGCCTGGAAATCGTTGTCCCCGTACAGTTCTTCGAGGAAAAACCGCGCAGCCATTTCGTAGCGGGACTGGGACAGCAGGTCTTTGTATGTGGCCTCAAAGCGTTGCTTCTGAAAACATTTGATGGCCGACACCGCCGCCGCCTGGAGGGGATCGATCTGGTGTTGCCGGCGCAGGGTGGCCACTTCGTCCAGGGCCTGTCGGATCAACAAACTGGCGTTCATGCGCTAGGGGATAGTGCGGAGAAGACTTAGACATTGTCCCCTAGGCCATGCCGCAGGCGGCATGCCATAGTGGCCGCCATGCAGAGAAGAACCCTGTTGCAGCTTGGCGTGGGTGCATCCCTGGCCGTTGCCCTGGTGGGGTATGTGGCGACACGGCCGGCGCCGATCGAACCCGCAGGGCGACTGTCTGCCTCGGCGCGCCTGATTTTTGCGCGCGTGGGGGCGGCGGTGCTGGAAGGCAGCCTGCCCGACGAGCCGCAGGCCCGACAGTTGGCGCTCGATGCCATGGTCGACCGCACAGAACAGCTGATTGCCGGCCTGTCACCTGCCACGCAGGCCGAGGTGGCGGAGCTGCTGGCCATCCTGGGCATGGCGCCTGGGCGCATCGGCCTGTTGGGTATGGCCAGTACGTGGGAGGAGGTCAGCGCCCCCGAGCTGCGCCAACAGCTGCAGACCTTGCGCACCTCACGCTGGGGCCTGCGCCGGCAGGTCTACCAAGCCTTGCACGAGATCGTCAGCGGCGCCTACTTCGTGGATGCCGCCACCTGGACCACGATGGGCTACCCGGGCCCGATGCGGGTCTGACCCCGTTTTACCCAACACCATGAGTCACATTCCCGATCCCATCCGCGAAGGCCTGCAGCGTGGCTGGGCCGTGCTCGGCGGGCGCCACGGCCCTCTGCCAGAGCGCCTGAGCTGCGACGTGGCCATCGTGGGCAGCGGCGCCGGTGCCGGCGTCACCGCCGAGTTGCTGACCCGCGCCGGCCTGGCGGTGGTCATCGTCGAAGAGGGGCCGCTCAAGAGCAGCAGCGACTTCAAGCAGCTCGAGAGCGAGGCCTACCCCAGCCTGTACCAGGAAAGCGCGGGACGCAAAACGCAAGACAAGGCCATCAACATCCTGCAAGGGCGTTGCGTGGGCGGCTCCACCACCGTCAACTGGACCAGCTCGTTCCGTACGCCCGAAGACACGCTGAGCCACTGGCAGCAGGTGTACGGCCTGAGCAGCTACGACAGCCAGAGCCTGGCCCCGTACTTCCAGCAAGCTGAGCAACGGCTGAACATCGGTCCCTGGCTCGCCGCACCCAACGAAAACAACGACCTGCTGCGGCGCGGCGCTGCCCAGCTCGGCATCGCCGCGGCCACCATCCCGCGCAACGTCAAGGGCTGCTGGAACCTCGGCTCATGCGGCATGGGCTGCCCCACCAATGCCAAGCAGTCCATGCTGGTGACCACACTCCCGGCGGCGCTGGACGCCGGGGCGCGGCTGCTGGTCGAGAGCCGTGCCGTGCGCCTGGAGCTGGTCAACGGCCGGGCCACGGCGCTGCACGTGCAGCCGGTGGCGCCCAATGGCCGTCTGCTCGGCAGCGAGGCTCAGGCCTGCCGTGTCGTGGCGCGCCACTATGTCGTGGCCGCAGGCGCCATCAACTCGCCGGCCCTGCTGCTGCGGTCGCAGATCACCGACCCGCATGGCACCCTGGGGCGGCGCACCTTCCTGCACCCGGTGGTGATGTCGGCGGCGCTGCTCAAGCAGCGGGTCGAGGGCTGGTCCGGTGCGCCGCAGACGGTCTACACCGACCATTTCCTGCAAACCCAGCCCATCACCGGCCCGATCGGCTACAAGCTGGAGGCGCCGCCCGTCCACCCGGTGATCTTTTCCACCCTGCTGCCAGGCATGGGCGAGGCCCAGGCTGACCTGCTGCGCCAGTTCCCGCACGCCCATGTGCTGCTGGCCCTGCTGCGCGACGGCTTCCACGAGCAGTCCGGCGGCGGTCGCGTGTCGCTGCGCAGCGATGGCTCGCCGGTGCTCGACTACCCGCTCAACGACTTCGTCATGGACGGCGCGCGGCGCGCCCTGCTGTCCATGGCCGAGATCCAGTTCGCCGCAGGTGCCAGCCAGGTCATGCCAGTGCACGAGCTGGCCCAGGGCTACACCAGCTGGGCCCAGGCCCGCAGCGCCATCGAAGCGCTGCCCATGAAGCCGCTGCTCACGCGCGTGGTCAGCGCCCATGTCATGGGCGGCTGCGGCATGGCCGCCAACGAGGCCCAGGGCGTGGTGCGGCCCGATGGCGTGCACTGGCAGGTGGACAACCTCTCGGTGCACGATGGCTCCATCTTCCCCACCAGCATCGGCGCCAACCCCCAGCTGTCGATCTACGGCATCGTCAACCGACTGGCGCAGAACCTAGTGCAGCGCCTCACCGGCCGCCGGGTGGCGCTGGCCTGACCGCACTACCATGCTGGCCCACCTGCAGCAAGCCACCACCCTGGGCCTGCTCGTGCTCGCTGCCCTGTGGCTGGCCTGGTGTGGGCCCGACCAGCCCGGGCGTGGCGTGCTGGGGCTGCTGCTGTTGGCCAGCGGCCATGCCTGGTTCCTGGCGCTGGAGTTCCTGCTGGTGCACCGCGTCAACCGGCGCGACCCGGCGCCGCGGGCCAGCGGCTGGGCCCTGGTGCGGGCCTGGTGGCGTGAAAGTCACCTTGCCCCGCGCGTGTTCTGCTGGATGCAGCCGTTCCGTGCCGCAGCTGAGCCCGACGTGCTGGACCCGGCCACGCTGCAGCCCGGCCGCGTGGGGGTGGTGTTCATCCACGGGTTTGTCTGCAACCGCGGCCTGTGGGCGCCCTGGCTGAGGGCCTTGCGCGCGCGGGGCCAGGCGGCGGTGGCGGTGAACCTGGAGCCGGTGTTCGGCGGCATCGACGACTGCGTGCCCCGGGTGGAGGCCGCCGTGGCGCGCGTGCACGCCGCCACCGGCCAGCCGCCGGTGCTGGTCTGCCATAGCATGGGCGGCCTGGCCGCGCGCGCCTGGCTGCGTGCCCTGGGGCCGGGCGCCGAGGCCCGGGTGCGCCAGGTCATCACCCTGGGCACGCCGCATGCCGGCACCTGGCTTGGCCGTTTCGCCTGGTCGGACAACGGCCGCCAGATGCGCGAGCACAGCGACTGGCTGCGCCAGCTGGCCCGGGACGAGCCCCCCGGGCGCTACCGGCACTTCGTCTGCTGGTATTCCAACTGCGACAACATCGTGTTCCCGGCCTCCACCGCCACCCTGCCCGGTGCCGACAACCGCTTCGTGCCTGGCATCGCCCACATGGCCCTGGCCTTCGATCCCGGGGTGCGTCGGGACGTGCTGGCCCTCTTGTGAGCGTCCACGGTCGCTCTTGGTCTGGTTTTGACGGTTGTGGCGGTCAGACGATCTGGTTATAAAACCTGGCCCATCTTAGAGTTGCAAGACTAGGGAAAACCCCTATATTGCTCGCATGGTAGACACCAAAGACCTGATCATGGCTTCGGTGGACGCTGGCAAGGAGTTCTTCCGGCCCATTGCGCCCGACGGCGCCGAGGCCACGCCGCGTTCGCCGCCCCTGATCGTGCCCATCCGCTCGCTTGGCCCAGGCCAGCGCGAGCGCATCGCCGCGCACCTGCTGGCGCTGGATGAGGGCGACCGCTACCTGCGCTTCGGTTATGCCGCCAACGACGCCCAGGTGCGCCGCTACGTCGAGCAGCTGGACTTTGAGCGTGACGAAATCTTCGGCATCTACAACCGGCGCCTGGAGCTGATCGCCATGGCGCACTTGGCCTTTTCCGTGGACCCGCAGTGCCATGCCTGTGCCGAATTCGGCGTGTCGGTGCTGAAGAAGGCGCGCGGCAAGGGTTTCGGCGCGCGCCTGTTCGACCGCGCCGTGATGCACGCCCGCAACGCCGGGGTGGACCTGATGTTCATTCACGCGCTCAGCGAGAACACCGCCATGCTCAAGATCGCCCGCAACGCCGGTGCCGAGCTGGTGCGCGAGGGGGCCGAGACCGAGGCCTACCTGCGCCTGCCCGAGGCCACGCTGGACACGCGCATGACCGAGATTGTTGAAGAGCACCTGGCCGAAATGGACTACCGGCTCAAGGTGCAGGCCAAGCGCTTCTGGGGTTTTCTGGCGGGCTTGCAGGAGATCCGCAGCGGCGTGCGCGCCGCCCGGCATTGGGAGCCCGGGGCTGCCGACGCCGAGCCGCCGGACCCGCCCTGAACCGGGCCGTCACGGCAATCCGCTATCCTAGGGGCTTGCCAACCACCGCACGTCCTGCACCTGCTGACTGTGTCAGACCCCCACCCAGCGCGCGCCTTTGAGCGAGAAGACAAGCGCGGCTTCCTGCAAAAACTGGCCGAGTTCCTGCACCCCGGACCCGACTCCCGGGACGAGCTGATCGAGACCCTGGCCGACGCCGAGGACAACCAGGTCATCGACACCGAGTCGCGGGTCATGCTCGAGGGCGTGATCCGCATGGCCGACCTGACGGCCGGCGACGTCATGGTGGCGGCCCCGCGCATGGACCTGATCGACATCGACGCGCCTTACGACGCCATGCTGCACGTGGTCATCGACACCGGGCACTCGCGTTTTCCGGTGTTCGAGGGCGACAAGGAAAACGTCATCGGCACACTGATGGCCAAGGACCTGCTCAAGCTGCAGCGTGCGCCCGCGTTGAACATCCGCGCCCTGCTGCGCCCGGCCGTCTTCGTGCCGGAGAGCAAGGGGCTGAACGACCTGCTGCGCGAATTCCGCGGCAACCGCAACCACCTGGCCATCGTGATCGACGAGTTCGGCCGCACCGCCGGCCTGATCACCATCGAGGACGTGCTCGAGCAGATCGTCGGCGAGATCGAGGACGAGTTCGACATCGCCGAAGACCAGGGCGACATCTTCGGCCTGGCCGACCGCACCTACCGCGTCAGCGGCGACACCCCGGTCGAGCGCGTCAGCGAGGCCTTTGGCGTGAGCCTGGCGGCCAGCGACGGCAGCGAGGGCCTGGAGACCATCGGCGGCCTGATCGCCCACGACATGGGCCATGTGCCGCGGCGCGGCGAGCAGCATGTACTGGGTGGCCTGCGTTTTGCCGTGCTGCACACCAAGGGCGGCGCGGTCAAGTGGTTCAAGGTCGCGCCCGAACCGCTGGACGCGACCGACACTGCCGGCCGCTGAGCCGCGTGCGTCGCCCATGACCGCGAGCTGGCCCGCGCCGCCACGCCCCCTGTCCGGGCCCCAGGCCCTGGGGCTGGCATTGCTGGCCCTGGCAGCCGGCCTGGCGCAGGCCCTGGCCCTGGCCTGGCCCGGCGACGGCCAGCCGCGCTGGTGGCTGCAGATGGCCGGCCTGGCGGCCCTGCTGTGGGGGCTGCAGCGCGTGCCGCGCGCGCGCCACGCCCTGGCCCTGGGCTGGCTCGGTGCCACCGCCTGGTTGGCCGGCAGCTTCTGGTGGCTGTTCATCTCCATGCACACCTACGGCGGCCTGCCGGCCCCGCTGGCCGTGCTGGCCGTTCTGGGCCTGGCGGCGTTCCTGGGCCTCTACCACGCCCTGGCCTGTGGAGTTTTCAAGGCCCTGGCCCTTGACGGGTGGGGCTGGAATGCTCTGCTTTTTGTAGCGCTCTGGACTCTGGCCGAACTCGTGCACGGGCGCTGGCTGACCGGTTTTCCCTGGGGCGCGGGCGGCTACGCCCAGCTCGACGGGCCGCTGGCCGGCTGGGCGCCCTGGCTCGGCGTGTACGGCGTGGGCGCGCTCTCGGCCCTGTGCGCGGCCGCACTCGTGGCCTGGCGCCCGCGCACCTGGCTGGGCCCCTCGCTGCTGCTGGTGCTGCCGCTGGCCGGGGGCGCCGGCCTGCGCGCCTGGCAGCCCGACGCCGGCAGCCAGGGCACGGGCCGGGTGGCCGTCACCCTGCTGCAGGGCAACATCCCGCAGGACGAGAAATTCATGCCCGGCAGCGGCGTGCCGCTGGCCCTGGCCTGGTACGCCGAGCAGTTGCAGGCCGCGCGCACGCCCCTGGTGGTGGCACCCGAGACCGCGGTGCCGCTGCTGCCGCTGCAGCTGCCGCCCGGCTACTGGGAAGGTCTGGCCCGCCACTTCAGCCAGGGTGAGCGCGCCGCCCTGCTGGGCCTGCCGCTGGGCAACCGGCTCGAGGGCTACACCAATTCCGTGGCCGGGCTGGCGCCGGGCCAGCGTGTGCCCTACCGCTACGACAAGCACCACCTGGTGCCGTTCGGCGAGTTCGTACCGCCGTTCTTCCGCTGGTTCACCGAGCTCATGAACATCCCGCTGGGCGACTTCAACCGCGGCGCCCTGGGCCAGCCCTCGTTCGCCTGGGCCGGCCAGCGCTGGGCCCCCAACATCTGCTACGAAGACCTGTTTGGCGAGGAGCTGGGGGCGCGCTTTGCCGACCCGGCACAGGCGCCCACGGTGTTCGTCAACGTCAGCAACATCGGCTGGTTCGGCGACTCGCTGGCGATCGACCAGCACCTGCAGATCTCGCGCATGCGCGCGCTCGAGTTCGCCCGCCCCATGCTGCGCGCCACCAACACCGGCGCCACCGTGGTGATCGACCACCGCGGC
>CAZKDU010000074.1:0-8666 GCA_964551485.1 uncultured Burkholderiaceae bacterium | reverse complement strand
ACATGCAGCAGGCCGCGCGCTGCAGTGACTACACCGCCTACATGTACCTGGGCGACCTGGTGGAGTTCGGCACCACCGATCAGCTGTTCTTCAAGCCGCAGCGCAAAGAAACCGAAGACTACATCACCGGAAGGTTTGGTTGAGCACCATGGACAAGCACCTATCTTCGCAGTTCGACAGCGAACTCAATGGCGTGTCCTCGCACGTCATGGAGCTCGGTGGCCTGGTCGAGTCGCAGATCCGTCAAGCGGTCTACGCCCTGTCGCAGTTCAGCATCGAGGTCTCCGACCAGGTCATCGAGACCGAGCAGCGCGTCAACGCCATGGAGGTCGAGATCGACCGCGAACTCTCCTCCATCATCTCGCGGCGCCAACCCACCGCGCGCGACCTGCGCCTGCTGGTGGCCATCTCCAAGACCACGGCCAACCTGGAGCGTGTGGGCGACGAGGCCGCCAAGATCGCGCGCATGGTCAAGTCCATTGTGCAAAGCGGCGCGGCGCGTCCGTTGCCGGCCTCCGACCTGCGCACCGCCGCCGACCTGGCCTCGGGTTTGTTGCGCAAGGCGCTGGACGCCTTTGCCCGGCTCGACACCGCCATGGCCGTGGCCATCCTCAAGGAAGACGACCAGATCGACCGTGAGTTCGATGGCTTCGTGCGCAAGCTCATCACCTACATGATGGAAGACCCACGCATGATTTCGCCCTGCCTGGACCTGCTGTTCCTGGCCAAGGCCATCGAGCGCATTGGCGACCACGCCAAGAACGTGGCCGAGTTCGTGATCTACGTCGTCAAGGGTGCCGATGTGCGCCATACTTCCATGACGGAGATCGAGTCCACTGTCAGCAAATGAAAACCTTGCCCAGCATTCTGATCGTTGAGGACGAACCGGCGATTGCCGAATTGATCGCCGTCAACCTGCGCCACAACGGCTTCAAGCCGGTCTGGGCCGAAGATGGCGTCTCGGCCCAGCGTGAGCTCGATGCCGTGCTGCCCGACGCCATCCTGCTCGACTGGATGCTGCCGGGCCAGAGTGGCCTGGCGCTGGCGCGCAGCTGGCGTGCCGACGCCCGCACCAAGGGGGTGCCCATCCTCATGCTGACTGCGCGTGGCGACGAGCCCGACAAGGTGGCGGGCCTGGACGCCGGTGCCGACGACTACATCACCAAACCCTTCTCCACGCAGGAGCTGCTGGCGCGCATCCGCGCCGTGCTGCGCCGCCGCGCTCCGGAGCAGGTCAACGACAGCGTCAGCATCCGTGACCTCACACTCGATGCCGCCACCCACCGCGTCACCTGGAAAAACCAGCCCCTCAAGCTGGGCCCGACCGAGTTCAAGCTGCTGCACTACCTCATGAAGCACACCGAGCGCGTGCACAGCCGCTCGCAGCTGCTGGACAAGGTCTGGGGCGACCACGTGTTCATCGAGGAGCGCACGGTGGACGTGCACGTCAAGCGCCTGCGTGAGGCCTTGGGCGTGGCCGGGGCCATGCTGGAGACCGTGCGCGGTGCCGGCTACCGGCTGACCGCCCAGCCGGCCACCACCCTGCCGGCCTGAGGGGTGGGCCCCTGCTGCGCATGTGGTGGCGACTTTCGCTGATCCTGACCAGCCTGCTCGGCACGGGCACGGCGGTGACCTACTTCAAAGACCTGAGCCACGGCCTGCTGGCCGTGCTGGTGCTGGCCGCGGCCTGGCTGCTGCTGGATCTGTGGCGTGCCGCACGCCTGTTGCGCTGGTTGCGTGCCTGCAACCTGGCTGACAGCCGAGCCCGGGGCGCCGAGGGTGACGCCGAGGCTGGCAGCGCCACTTTGCCGCCACCGCCGCGTGGTCTGGGCAGCCTCTGGGGCGAGATGGCCGACCGCACACGCCGCCTGCTGAGCCACCGGGAGCAGCGCGTGCGTGACAGCCAGCACCGGCTGCAGGAGTTCCTGGCTGCGATCCAGGCCTCGCCCAATGGGGTGGTGCTGCTGGACGCGCAGGACCGCATCGAATGGTGCAACCAGACGGCGGCCGAGCATTTCGGCATTGATGCTCACCGCGACCTGCTGCAGCAGGTGGGCAACCTGGTGCGCGACCCCGCCTTCACGGCTTACATGAACGCCCAGCGCCCCGCACTGGAGCTGGTCATGGCGGGTCCCCAGGGCACGGTCTCGCGCCCGGTGAAGATCTCGGTGCAGCTGCACGCGTATGGCGAAGGCCGGCGCCTGCTGCTGTCGCGCGACATCACCGCGCTGGAGCAGGCCGAGGCCATGCGGCGCGACTTCGTGGCCAATGTCTCGCACGAGATCCGCACGCCGTTGACCGTGCTCAACGGCTTCATCGAAACCTTGCAGAGCCTGCCACTGGACGCCGACGAGCGCCAGCGCTACCTGGGCCTGATGGCCCAGCAGGGAGGGCGCCTGCAGTCCCTGGTGAACGATTTGCTGACGCTGTCGCGCCTGGAGGGCAGCCCGTTGCCCGGCCTGCAGGAGTGGACCCCTGTGGCCAGCCTGTTCGCCCAGTGCGCCGAGGAGGCGCAGGCACTGTCCGCCGTGCTCACGCGCCGGCCCGACGGGGGGCATCGACTGAGTTTTCCGTCGGGTGCCCTGCCGGGCAGCAGCCCTCTGGGGGAGTTCGCTGGCTCGGGGCGCGAGCTGCAGAGCGCGCTGTCCAATCTGGTCAGCAACGCCGTACGTTACACCCCGGCCGGTGGCCAGGTACGGGTGGATTGGCAGGCTCTGCCCGACGGGCGCGCCGAGCTGTCGGTGAGCGACACCGGGCCAGGCATTGCGCCCGAACACCTGAACCGCCTGACCGAGCGCTTCTACCGCGTCGACCGCAGCCGCTCGCGCGAGACCGGGGGCACCGGTCTGGGCCTGGCCATCGTTAAGCATGTGGTGCAGCGCCACGGCGGCGAGTTGCGCATCCAGAGCACGCCAGGCCAGGGCTCGCGCTTTGCCATGGTGTTGCCCGCCAACCGCTGGCGACCACCGCGCGGCTGAGGGCGCGTCACCAGACCCGGTCTGTGGCACGCAGGCGCGGCCTGCGGTGCCGTGCGGGCATCGGGCAGGTGCCAGGCCAGTGGCCCACGCGCTGGGCCGTTCACGTTCAGACATCTGCCTTTCAAATTGCAGCGACAGAATGTCGCGTTCATCACCCCTGCTCACGCCATGACCGAAGACACCCATGCCCTGTTGCGCCGTTTTCACCGTGACATGGTGGACAGTTTGGACGAAGAGCTGGAAATCGAGCTCGACGATACCGATCCGGGCCACCGCTTGACGCCATGTGAGCGTGAAGACCGGGTGCATTACTTTCGTGAGCTGTTCAGGCTGCAGGGGGAGCTGGTCAAGCTGCAGGATTGGGTGGTGGCCACCGGCCACCGCATGGTGATCCTGTTCGAGGGGCGCGATGCGGCGGGCAAAGGCGGGGTTATCAAGCGCATCACCCAGCGCCTGAACCCGCGCGTGTGCCGGGTGGCGGCCTTGCCAGCGCCCAACGACCGTGAGCGGACCCAATGGTATTTCCAGCGCTATGTGGCGCACCTGCCCGCGGCGGGCGAGATCGTGCTGTTCGACCGGAGCTGGTACAACCGGGCCGGGGTCGAACGGGTGATGGGGTTCTGCAACGACGAGCAGTACGAAGAGTTTTTCCGCTCCGTGCCGGAGTTTGAAAAGATGCTGATCCGCTCGGGCATCCAGGTGGTCAAGTATTGGTTCTCCATCTCGGACGAAGAGCAGGAAAGCCGCTTTCTGGCGCGCATCCATGACCCGCTGAAGCAGTGGAAGCTCAGTCCGATGGACCTCGAGTCGCGCCGGCGCTGGGAGCAGTACACGCGGGCCAAAGAGGCCATGATCGACCGCACACACACCACCGAGGCCCCGTGGTGGATCGTGACGGGTGACGACAAGAAGCGTGCGCGCCTGAATTGCATCGATCACCTGCTGAACCTGGTGCCATACAGCGACGTGCCACACACGGAAGTGGTGTTGCCTCCGCGTGAACGCCACGAGAGTTATGAGCGCCGACAGCTGCCATCGGAGCTGTTCATACCCGAGAAATACTGAGCCCCCCTGGGGCGAACGGGCGACGGTGCCGGCGCCGTGCACCGCCGCGCTGACTTGTTCAGTCTTCCTTGTGCCCACGCAACACGGCCCAGGTGGCCAGGCCCGTCACCAGGCCGACCAGGGTCACCACGACCCAGAAGCCGTGGGCGTCCTGGTTGAATGGCACGCCGCCCACATTCATGCCAAAGAGGCCCGAGGTCAGGTTGATGGGCAGTGCGAGCACGGTCAACACGGTCAGCACAAACAGGCTCTTGTTGTTGCTTTCATTGACGGCGGCCGCCACCTCTTCCTGCAGCAGCTTGATGCGCTCCTGCAGCGACGCCATGTCGCTGAGCACCACCGAGAATTCCTCGCTGGCCTGGCGCAGCTCCTGGACATCGTGCTCATTCATCCAGTGGGGTGGGTGCTGCAGCAACCGGAACATGGATGCCGGCTCGGGGGCCAGCAGCCGCTGCAGGCGCACCAGCATGCGCCGCAACGAGCCCAGCCGCACCCGCTTGCTGCGTGGCTTGCCGGCCAGCAGATCGTCCTCGATGTCGTCCACGCGCCGGGTGACATCCCTCACGATCCCGAGCAGGACGTCGGCCTGGGCACGCAGCAGGTGCTCCAGCAAGTCCACGGTCGATCGGAGCTGCTCGCCGGATTTGATGCGGGCATGCATCTGGTCCACCGAACGCAGCGGGGCGTACCTTGCGGTCACGACCAACTGGGATGACAGGCTGATCCAGAGCGTGGAGATGTCGGAGGCGTCGAAGGCGAACTCGTACAGCACGTCGTTGACCACGGCAATCAGCGAGTCTTCGTCGCGTTCGACTCGGGTGCTCCTCACATTGTCCTGGAGCGCCAGGTAAAAGGCCTCGGGCAAGTCGGCATGGCGTTGCAGCCAGCGCAACGCCGGTCCACACGCCAGGTTGACGTGCAGCCAGACGAATCGACCGTCGACCTCGGGTGCCGCCATGCTTTGGCTGGCCAGGATGGTTTGGGCATCGGTGGCGTCGATGGGCACGGCCGCTTGATTGGGGGTGAAAAGGTAGGCCGCCACGATGCCCGACGCATCCGCCCCCCAGGAAGACCCTGTTTCCATCCGTCGATGTTCCTTGTTGTGAAACCGGAACCATTCATCGGTTCCTGGTGTTGTTCGAAGGGCAGCGTGTGCATGCCGGCCATGCCATGAAAGATCGTACCGACAAACCATGACCCGGATGGCCCCCGCTGGCCAGGCCCGGTACGGGCGGTGTGGCCGTGGCCAGCCAAGGCCAGGCGCTCGGTGCCCGCCGCCCAGTCTCAGTGCTCGGCCAGTGAAGGCGGTGGCTGATGTGCGGCACGCCAGAGCAGCGCGCTGAGGGCCAGCGCCACCAGGGCCAGGGCCAGCACCGCCATGGCCCAGAACGCCACTGCGCTCTGCTGGGCCGGCCAGGCACCCAGGCCGCGGTAGGCCAGCCAGTAGCCGCCACCCAGACCCAGTCCCCAGAGCAGCAGGCTGTAGGCCAGCAGCGGCGCCAGCGTCACGCGGTAGCAGCGCAGCACGAACACGCACAGTGCCTGCACCGCGTCGGCCAGGTGGTACAACGCCACCCAGGCCAGCAGCAGCGCCGCTGCTGCGGCCACGGCTGGCTGCGCGGTGTAGAACCCCGCGAGCCATTCGCGTGCTATGAAAATAGCAGCAACCAATGCAGACGTGGCAAGGGCTGCAAGCCGAAAACCTGCCCCCATGGCGGCTCGCGCGCGGTCTGGCTGGCCGGCACCCAGCCAGTAGCTCACGCGCGCGCTGGTGGCAATGCCCAGCGACAGCGGCACCATGTAGCAGACCCCGGCCACGTTGGAGGCGATTTGGTGCGCCGCGGCCGCGGCCGTGCCCAGGCGCGCGATGAACAGCGCCATCAGCGTGAACGAGGTCACCTCCACCAGGATCGACAGGCCGCCGGGTACGCCGAGCCGGGCAAAGCGGGCGATCTCCTGCCAGTCGGGGCGCTCGGGCCGGCGCCACAGCTGGTAGGGCCGGTACAGCGGGGCCCGGCGCAGCAGGCCCAAGGCCACGGCCAGCATGGCGCCGTTGACCAGCAGCGTGGCCCAGGCGCAGCCCACCACACCGCCGGCCGGCAGGCCCAGGCCGCCGAAGGCGAACCACCAGGTCAGCGGCACCTTCAGGGCCAGCGCGCCGAGCTGCAGCCAGGTCACCAGCTTGGGTTTGCCCAGCGACTGGTTGAGCGTGCTGTAGATGCGGAACATCAGCGCTGGCGGCAGGGCCAGGGCCAGCACGGCGAGGTACTGCAGCACGTCCTGCTGCAGGGCCGCGGGCACCTCGGTCAGGTGCAGCACCAGGCCCGGGTTGAGCAGGGCCAGCATACCCAGGGCCGCCACCCCGGCCCAAAGGTAGAGCGACTGGCGCAGCGAGCGCCCGAGCGCCAGTGGGCGGCCGGCGCCGCGCAGCTCGGCCCAGACCGGCAGCAGGGCCTGCAGCACGCCCAGCAGCGACACGTAGACACTGATGTAGTAGGCCGCCCCGACCGAGAGTGCGGCCAGCGCCTGGTCCGAGTGCCGGCCGGCCACCACGGTGTCGGTGATGCCGAAGCCCATCACCGCCAGCTGCCCCACCAGCACGGTGCCGGCGTGGCGCCGGATGCGCGTGAACTCGCTCACCGGCGCGGCCGGGGCGGGCGGCACGGGGACCGTGGAGGCTGGGGTGTCGCTCATGCAGGGACGGGGCGGGCGTGGGGGCTGGCGGCAGCGGGCAGGGGTCAGCGGCGCCGGTACAGCAGCACGTCCTCGTCGTCGTCCGAGGGACGGCGCAGGGTGGCGACCAGGGTCCACTGCGCCATGTCGCTGGCGATCCACAGCGGCTCTTTGGCATCGGCGTCGGCGATCAGCCACGGGCATTGGGCAACGGGCCGTACCGGGCGCAGGTTCAACCCGCCGTGGTACTGGAAGGCCGCGATCTGGCCGCGGCTCAGGCCGTGCGCCTCGACGCAGTCGGCCGGGCCGATGCGTTGCGCCACCTGGCGCACCAGCGGTGCGTAGCTGCGCGCGTAGTCCAGCAGCGGCAGCCACAGCGTCATGAGCAGCAGCCAGCTCAGGGCGGCGCCGCCGGCCGGCAGCACCAGGCTTTTCCAGATGGCGCTGCGGTGTCGGCCGACGCGCCACTTGACGAGCCAGGCCCAGGCCAGGCTGGCGGCCAGGGCCAGCGCGAACGGAAGCGCCGAGAAGCTGGGCACAAAGCCCGGCACCAGGCGGGCCACGTTGGCCGCGGGTTGGGCCGGCACCCCGGTCTGCATGGCGATCCAGACCACCCAGATGACCAGGGCCGTGCCGCTGAAGAACACCAGGGTCAGCCAGTCGATCAGCGCGGCCGCGCTGCGCCGGAAGGTGGGCAGGGCAAAGGCCGCCAGCGTGGCCATGGCCGGCAGTGCCAGCAGCAGCGAGCGGTCGCCGGTCTGGGTGCTGAGGGACGTCGCCGTGGCCACGGCCACGAACCACAGCGGCAGGACCAGGTGCCGGCTGAGCTGGCGCGGCGCCAGCTGGGCGCGCCAGCGCCACAAGGTCCACAGCGCCAGGGGCCAGGCCGGCCAGGCGAACCACAGCAGCAGCCGCGCCTGGTTGCGCCACTCGCGCCACTCGGTGCCGGGCGGGTCGATGCGCCAGCGCCAGAGGTCAAGCGCCTGGGCCAGCAGGGCGTTGCCCAGCACCAGCAAGGCGGTGAA
Organism: uncultured Burkholderiaceae bacterium; assembly: GCA_964551485.1. Lineage (GTDB taxonomy): Bacteria > Pseudomonadota > Gammaproteobacteria > Burkholderiales > Burkholderiaceae_C > CAZKDU01. Next base: position 925 of record CAZKDU010000074.1, on the reverse strand, counting down.
GCCGGCCCAGCGCAGGGCGCGCCGGCGCTGGGTTGGTTCGCCCAGCTGCCAGGCCTCGAAGGCGCTGGCCGCAGCAATGCCCAGGCCCAAGAGCAGGGCCATGCTCGGGGCACCGCTCAGGGTCAGGCCACCCAGGCCGGCCACCAGGGCCAGGGCCGGTGCAGCCTGGCGGTAGGGCATGGCGGCACCTGCGAAAAAAGCCAGGGCGGTGAAGCAGAGCTGGGCCTGGGCCGGTGTGGTCTCGTGTGAAAGCTGGGCCAGGCCCAGGCAGGCGATCAAGGCCAGCAGGCCGCCGTCGGCCATGGCGCGTGCGTAGTCGGCCAGCGGGGCCTCGCCGCCGAAGGCGAAGGCCACTGGCTGGGCGCGCGGACTGCGTGCCAGGTAGTAGACGGCGTACCAGGTGGCGGCCAGGCACAGCGCCAGCAGCAGGCCGAAGGGCACACGCGCGGCCAGGTCGGGCGCCACCCAGGTCGGGGCCCATTGCAGCGCCCAGGCGCCCAGCCAATAGGGCAGCAGCGCCTCGGGCTCGGCCGGCAGGCCCAGCAGCATGGGGCTCAGCCAGTCGCTTTGTCCCCGGGCCAGCGCCAGCATGTGGCCGAAGGCGCTCATGTCGTTGCTCTTCCAGGGCTCGCGGCCCACGAAGCCGGCCAGCACGTAGACCAGGCACAGCAGCAGCAGGCCCAGGCGGGGCAGACGGCGCACGGCGCCCTGGGCAACGATGGCGGGGGTGGGGACGTTCACAGGGTGAGAGGGTGGCGGATTTTCAGGGGGGCGTCAAAACAAAAGGGCAGCGCGGTTGCCCGGGCTGCCCTGCTGTGAGTGTGTGCGCTTTACTTGGCGACGGGGGTCTTGCCGAAGCGGTTGCGGAACGTCTCGACGCGGCCACCCATGTTGTCCACCGACTTCTGGGTGCCGCTGTAGAAGG
>CAZKDU010000073.1:0-8690 GCA_964551485.1 uncultured Burkholderiaceae bacterium | reverse complement strand
GGACGAAGCGGCTGCGCTCAAGAACAGCCAGATCGCCGAAGAGCTGGCGCTGCCTCCGGTCAAGATCCACTGCTCGATCCTGGCTGAGGACGCCATCAAGGCGGCCGTGGACGACTACAAAAAGAAACACACGGCCTGAAGCGACCATGGCAGTCACCCTGACAGAGGCGGCGGCACGGCACGTCAACCGCTACCTGAGCAAGCGCGGCAAGGGCTTGGGCGTGCGCCTGGGCGTGAAGACCACGGGCTGCTCGGGCCTGGCCTACAAGCTTGAGTACGTGGACGCGGCCGAGCCCGAGGACATCGTGTTCGAAGGCCATGGCGTGAAGGTGCTGATCGATCCCAAGAGCTTGGCCTACATCGACGGCACCGAGCTGGACTTCGTGCGCGAGGGCTTGAACGAGGGCTTCCGCTTCAACAACCCGAACGAGCGCGACCGCTGCGGCTGTGGAGAGAGTTTCCGCATCTGAACCCGTGGTACCGGCTGCGCAACCGCCTTCACGCTGCCGTGCTGGCGGTTTTTTCTTGACATGAACCTGCAATCCACCGACTTTGAGTTGTTTGCCGTGCCTGAGCGCTTCGCCCAGGAGCGCAGCGTGCTCGACGCGCGCTGGAAGGAGCTGCAGCGCGAGGCCCACCCCGACCGCTTCGCCGCCCAGGGCGCGGCTGCGCAGCGCGTGGCCATGCAGTGGTCGGTGCGCATCAACGAGGCCTACCAGCGCCTGAAGGACCCGCTCAAGCGTGCGGGCTACCTGTGCGAACTGCGCGGCGCCCCAATCCAGGCCGAAAACAACACCACCATGCCGGCCGAGTTCCTGATGCAGCAGATGGCCTGGCGTGAGGCCCTCGACGAGGCTGATGGCCCTGAGGCCCTGGACCGGCTCGACGACGAGGTGACCACCACGCGGCGCGACCTGCTGGCCCAGTGCGCGCATTGGCTGGACCAGGCCAACGAGCCTGCCCAGGCGGCCCAGCGGGTGCGGGCGCTGATGTTCATCGAACGCTTCGCCCAGGACATCCAGGCCCGCCAGGACCGCCTCGGGGCTTGAGCCCTACCCAGCCCGGCGCTCACCGACCCACCCTGACCCCTTTTTTCGATTTCCCGCGAACCCCATGGCGCTCCTGCAGATCTCCGAACCTGGCCAGTCTCCCGACCCGCACCAGCGGCGCATCGCCGTGGGCATCGACCTGGGCACCACCCACTCCCTGGTGGCCGCCGTGCGCCATGGCGTGGCCGAGTGCCTGCCCGATGCCCAGGGCCGTGTCATCCTGCCTTCGGTGGTGCGTTACCTGGCCGGCGGCGGCCGCCAGATCGGCCACGACGCACTGCAGGCCCAGGCCCAGGACGCCGAGAACACCATTGCCTCGGTCAAGCGCTTCATGGGGCGTGGCCTGGCCGACATCGCCGGGCGCGAGAAGCTGCCTTACCGCTTCGTCGACCAGCCGGGCATGGTGGCGCTGCAGACCGTGGTGGGCGAGAAGTCCCCGGTCGAGGTGAGCGCCGAGATCCTGGCCACGCTGCGCTACCGTGCCGAGGACAGCTTCAACGATGACCTGTTCGGCGCGGTCATCACCGTGCCGGCCTATTTCGACGACGCCCAGCGCCAGGCCACCAAGGATGCGGCCCAGCTCGCCGGGCTCAACGTGCTGCGCCTGATCAACGAGCCCACGGCCGCGGCCCTCGCCTACGGCCTGGACAACGCCAGCGAGGGCATCTACGCCGTTTATGACCTGGGCGGCGGCACCTTCGACATTTCCATCCTGCGGCTGACACGCGGCGTGTTCGAGGTGATCGCCACCGGCGGCGACTCGGCCCTGGGCGGTGACGACTACGACCGCGCGCTGGCCGACTGGGTGCTGGCCCAGACCGGCACCGAACTCACCGAGGCCAGCGACAAGGCCGCCGTGAAGCTCGCCGCCCGGGCCACCAAGGAGGCCCTGTCTGCTACAGATTCCGTAGCATTCGAGGTCCATCTGGCAAGGGGTTTTCTCCGATTTGACGTGAGCCGTGCGGCGTTCGAGGCAGCCACGGCCGAGCTCACGGCGCGCACCCTGGCCGCGGTGCGCAAGGCCCTGCGCGACGCCCAGCTTGGCAAGGACGAGGTGCAGGGCGTGGTCATGGTGGGTGGCTCCACCCGCATGCCCCAGGTGCGCGAGGCCGTGGGCCGATTCTTCGGCCGCGAGCCGCTGACCAACCTCAACCCCGATGAGGTGGTGGCGCTGGGCGCGGCCATCCAGGCCAACCAGCTCGCCGGCAACAACGCCGCCGGCGACCTGCTGCTGCTCGACGTGATCCCGCTCTCGCTCGGCATCGAAACCATGGGCGGCCTGGTCGAGCGCATCGTGCCGCGCAACCAGACCATCCCCACGGCCATGGCGCAGGACTTCACCACCTACCAGGATGGCCAGACCGCGCTGGCGCTGCACGTGGTGCAGGGCGAGCGCGACCTGGTCTCCGCCTGCCGCAGCCTGGCGCGCTTCGAGCTGCGCGGCATCCCGCCCATGGCGGCCGGCGCCGCGCGCATCCGCGTCACCTTCACCGTGGACGCCGATGGCCTGCTCAACGTGGCCGCGCGCGAGCAGGCCAGCGGTGTGGAGGCGCGCATCGACGTCAAACCCTCGTACGGCCTGAGCGACGAGCAGATCGCGCGCATGCTGCAAGAGGGCTTTGCCACGGCCGAGCAGGACATGCAGGCGCGGGCCCTGGTCGAGGCGCGGGTCGAGTCCGACCGCATGCTGCTGGCCACCCAGAGCGCCCTGGCTGCCGACGGCGACCTGCTGGCGCCCGAGGCGCGCGAGGCCATTGACGCCCTGATGGACGCGGCGCGCCAGTCGCAGGCGCTGACCGATGCGCGGGCCGTGGAAGCCGCCACCGAGGCCCTGGCCAAGGGCACCGAGGCCTTTGCCGCACAGCGCATGAACCGTGGCATCCGCCAGGCCCTGGCCGGCAAGAACGTCGAAACCCTGTAAGCTCGTCCCAATCCGAGAAGCCCGACATGCCCGTCATCAAGATCCTTCCCCACGCCGAATACTGTCCCCAGGGCGCCGAAGTCAGCGCCCCAGCCGGCACCTCGATCTGCGAGGCCCTGCTGGACCACGGCATCGCCATCGAGCACGCCTGCGACATGAGCTGCGCCTGCACCACCTGCCACGTGATCGTGCGCGATGGCTTCCGCTCGCTCAACGAGCTCGACGAGAACGAGGAAGACCTGCTGGACCGCGCCTGGGGCCTGGAGCCTCACTCGCGCCTGAGCTGCCAGGCCTTCCTGGCGCAGCAGGACCTGGTGGTCGAAATCCCGAAGTACTCGATCAACCACGCCAAAGAGAACCATTGAAATGATGGACTCCCACGTTCGCCCACTGCGTGAGGCTCTCTGCCCCCCGAGGGGGCCGCGTTTCGCTGCTGCGCGGCCAGCCGGCGACACCTGCGTGCTCGCATGACACGCCAGATCGTTCTTGACACCGAAACCACCGGCCTGTCGGCTGAGAGCGGGCACCGTGTCATCGAGATCGGCTGCGTCGAGCTGGTCAACCGCAAGCTCACCGGCAACAACCGCCACCACTACCTCAACCCCGAGCGCGACAGCGACGAGGGCGCGCTGCAGGTGCACGGCATCAGCAATGAGTTTCTGCGCGACAAGCCCAAGTTCGCCGAGGTGGCCGAGGAGCTGATGGCCTACCTGCAGGGGGCCGAGCTGATCATCCACAACGCCCCCTTCGACATCGGCTTCCTGAACAAGGAGCTGGACCTGCTGGGCCGGCCGCCGCTGCGCCAGTGGGTGGGTGGGGTGATCGACACCCTGGTCATGGCCAAGGAGATGTACCCGGGCAAGCGCAACAGCCTGGACGCGTTGTGCGACCGCCTGGGCGTGGACAACTCCGGGCGCACCCTGCACGGCGCCTTGCTCGACGCCGAGCTGCTGGCCGATGTCTACATCAACCTCACGCGTGGCCAGGAGGCCCTGCTGATGGACGCGGGCCCAAGCGAGCAGGGTTTGCCGGGGTTCGTGGCGCAGGACCTGCGCCAGTTCGAGCTGCCGGTGCTGCAGGCCAACACGGCAGAGCGCGAGGCGCATGAGCAGGTGTTGGCCCAGCTCGACAAATCGAGTGGCGGCAAGACGGTGTGGCGGAATGAGGAAAATTCTGTGGCATAATCTACGGCTTACCTGATGACGATTTAAGGGTGATTAGCTCAGCGGTAGAGCACTGCCTTCACACGGCAGGGGTCACATGTTCGATCCATGTATCACCCACCATCACAACCCCCGGCGGCCCACGGCCTCGGGGGTTTTTTCTTGCCAGTCAGTGGTGCAGTTGCCGTGGTCCCGCAGCCTCTCCTTGCGGTAAACCCCTAGGGGCGAACCACCATGAGCGGCGGTTTTGCGCATGAGAATGTGCCTATCATCGCGCCATCTGTAACCCGCCCGGGCCTTGAGCCCTCACACCGCCCCCATGCCCACCACCACGCCTACCCCCCGCAAGAAAAGCCCCAAGCCCGTCGCCAAGTTCCGCATGCGGGTCACGGTTGAGGAGGTGATCGCGGTGGGGCCAGGCAAGATCGCGCTGCTGGAGGCGATCCGACGCGAGGGGTCGATCGTGGCGGCGGCCAAAAGCATCGAAATGTCTTACCGACGCGCGTGGTTGCTGATCGAGGAGCTCAACCAGTGCCTGAAAAAGCCTGCAGTGGCTTCCATCAAGGGCGGTCAGCACGGTGGTGGTACAGGTCTCACCGAGGTTGGTGAACAACTCATCGCCTTGTACCGCAGCATTGAAGAGAAGGCGGCACGGGCGTGCAGCGCCGAAGTCGAGCAACTGCTCAAGCTGCTGGGCAATCCGCGCTGACTTCGGTAAAAAAGAAGGTGGCGCAGGGACTGCGCCACCTTCTGAATCCCCTGTTTGCAACATGGAGCACTGATGGATCAACGAGGGTTGTTTTTCCTCGATATGCTTCATTGTATATCTCGAATGAGAACTTGGCAAGCGTTGTGAAGGGTTGCCGTGTGTGCTACTGTCAATTGCTGAAAATCTGACACACCAAGTCCATGACAGCTCCGCAGTTGCCCACAGACACTTCTGACTTGTCAGCGTTGCCGGCGGTGCTGGAGCGTGTGGTCGAGCACGTGGCCCAGGGGGTCGCCCTGGGGCGGTACCCACCTTACACGGCTGAGCGCCTGCAGGCGTTGAGTTGCGAGGTGTCAAACCGGTGGTTGGGGCCACAACGGCGTCTGCAGTCTCCAGATGACAGTCATCTGAAGGCGCTGCACTGGGCATTGCTTGACATGCTGCACGCGGCCCTGGCCCGGACAGAGCCCCCCTGGCCCGATGCCCTGCTGGCCCTGGCCTCGGCCTGCTTCGGGCGCCAGCACCTGTGGCAGGACCTGGGGTTGGATGGCCGCGCGCAGGTGTCGCTGCTGTTGCGGCAGGGTTTTCCAACGCTGCACGCGAGCAACGTGCGCGACCTCAAGTGGAAGCGCCACCTGTTCCTGGTGCTGGGCATGCAGCGTGGCGAGGTGGACCTGCGGCCACCCAAGTGCGATGGCTGCGACCATTTCGCTCAGTGTTTCCCGACGACCTGACCGCAGCCAGGGGCCAGCTGGTAGGCCATCCCGGCATGGCTCAGACCGCGAGTGCGGTGCGCGCGAAGTGCCCCTGCGGCAGGGTCTGGACTTCGCTGACTTGGCCATGGCTGAGGTTCACCACGCTCTGCGCGAGTTGGGCCACGTCCTGTGGGTCGTGGGTGACCAGCAGCGAAGGGATGCGGATCTTGTCGAGCATGTCGGCCAACTCCTCGCGCAGCTGATGGCGCAGCTGTGTGTCCAACGCCGACAGGGGTTCGTCGAGCAGCAGCAGGGCCGGGTCGTTGGCCACGGCGCGGGCCAGGGCCACTCGCTGTTTCTGGCCACCCGACAGGTGGCGCGGGTAGGCCTGGCTCAGGCTGTCGATCTTGAATTGGGCCAGCAGGGCGGCCACGCGCTCAGCGTGCTGCGGCAGCGATGGCTGACCCATGCGGCGCAGGGCGAACAAAATGTTTTGCGCCACCGTCATGTGTGGGAACAGCGCGTAGTCCTGGAACACCAGGCCAATGCCACGCTGGCGTGCTGGGCGCAAGATGCCCTGACGGGTGTCGAGCAGAGCTTGCCCATTGACGCGAATGTGACCGTGGTCAGGCTTGAGCAGGCCGGCGATCACCTGCAGTGTGGCCGATTTTCCTGAGCCCGAGGGGCCGAGCAGGGCGGTGCGCAGGTGCTGGCTCTGGAAGGCCACGTGCAGGTCGAAGCGCCGGCCTGGGGACACCAGGCTCAGGCTGAAATCGACGTCGAGGATGGCTGCGGGTGGCATGGTCAGTGTTTGGCTTGCAGCAGCCGGCTCGACACCACCAGCACCGTGACGCAGACCACCGAGATCAGGCCGGTGAGCCATAGGGCCTGCTCGTCGTTGCCGGCCTGCACCGCAGCATAGACGGCGATCGACAAGGTCTGGGTCTTACCGGGCAGGTTGCCGGCGATCATCAAAGTGGCACCGAACTCGCCCATGGCGCGCGCGAAGGTCAGCATCAGGCCGGCGGCGATGCCGCGTGTGGCCAGCGGCAGGACCACGCGCAGGAAAATCTCGAACTCGCTCGCGCCCATGCTGCGCGCGGCCTGCACGTAGCGCAGGTCCACGTCCTCGAAGGCGGCGCGCGCGGCTTTGTAGATCAAGGGCAGGGCCACCACCGAGGCGGCGATCACCGCGCCCTGCCAGGTGAACATGAGGTTGATGTCGAACCAGGCATTGAGGTGCTGGCCCAGAGCGCCGTTGCGCCCGATCAGCACGATCAGGTAGTAGCCGAGCACGGTCGGAGGCAACACCATGGGCAGCATCAGCAGGGCGTCGAGCAGGCTGCTGCCGAAGAAGCGGTGGCGCGAGATCCAGAAGCCCAGGGCAATGCCGGACACGCCAGCGATCAAGGTGGCCAGGATAGCCACCTTGAGGGTCAGCCACAGGGGCAGCAGCATCGGGCGCGCGGGGTCTCAGGGGTGGGAGAAGCCGTGGCGGTCCAGGATCTCCTGGCCCTGGGCACTGCGCACGAAATCGATGAATTCCTTGGCGGCGGCATTCTTGCTGGCCGCGACCTGGGCAATCGGGTACAGCACCTTGGTTTTGGTCGGCACCGTCAGGGCCACCTTGACCTTGTCTTTCTCGATCAGCGCATCGGTCTTGTAAACGAAGCCGGCGTCCACCTCGCCGCGGGCCACGTAGTTCAGCACCTGGCGCACGTTCTCAGCGTAGATCCACTTGGGCTGCAGGTCTTGGGTCAGACCTGCCTGCTCCACGGCTTCGGTGGTGTAGCGGCCCACGGGCACGGTGGCCGGAGAGCCGGTGGACACCTTCTTGTAGGCGGCGCCGGTCAGGTCACGCAGGCTGGCGGGCGTTGCGGTGGCGCTGGCCGGCACGATCAGCACCAGGGTGTTGGCAGCAAAGTCGATGCGCGACTCGGGCACGATCAGCTTGGCCGTGGCCGCACGGTTCATGGTTTCCTGGTCGGCCGTGGCAAACACGTCCACTGGAGCACCTTGCTGGATCTGCGCCAGCAAAGGGCCCGACGCCGCAAAGTTGAACGTCACCTTCGTGCCCGGCTTGGCCTTTTCGAAAGCCTGGCCCACGGCCTGGAAGGCGTTGGTCAGGCTGGCTGCCGCCGACACGGTGAGCTCGTTGGCCTGGGCGCCGCCCGCCACGGCCAAGGCCAGCAGCAAAGACGATGCGAGTGAGGTGATGGGTTTGATGAGTTTCATGATCGCTATTACCAATTTGAATAATGCATCTTAGCAGATGCCTTGCCACATACCGGACCCTCCGGTCCGGCGCCCATCCCTGCCCGACGGCGCGGCCAGGGGGCTGGCCTCAAGACCGAGGCCAGCATGTTTGTTGTGTGGTTTCGCCTGGTGCCGTGGGCCGTTGTGTTGGGTTGGTCGAGTCTGCGGCCTCGGCCGGAAGTCGCAACACCAGCTTCAGCCTGCGGCGGCGGGTCCGCAGGGATGGGTCTGGCGGCAGGGTCAGCACGGTGGTGGGATAAATCAACGTGCCGGCTGCCTTCAGGTGGGTTTGCTGCAACGCGCCCGACAGGCCCGGGGGCAGGGTGGCCAAGAGGGTGTGCATGCTGTCCATGGACAGACGAACCCGCACATCGTGCACCTCGTTGTGAACGGAGCTGTCCCCAGCTGTGCCTGTGACGGTGCGGGCCACTCGGAGTCCATGCCATGGAGGACAGTCCAGTTTGCGGGCATGTGTCAGCAAACCCCAGCTGGACCGATGGTTCCCTGGTCGCCGCGGCGTGTGTGCTGAGGAGCCAGGTGGATCAGTTCGCCGCGGTCGGTGATGGCCACCGGGCTGCCGCGGCCCAACTGCGCGCGGGCCAAGGCCTGGGCCGGTACCTCGGCCACCATGAACTGCATGCAGGACAGCCGAATCGTCAATCGGGCCGTGTGGTCCTGCAACTCAATGCCCTGTATCCAGCCGCGGGTGTCTGGGTGATTGGTGTGCTTCGAAGCTGTGTGCATGGAAAACCTCCAGTGGCGGGACAGGCGAGCACCGTACGCCATGCAGGTGGCTTGCCTCCAGCGATTGAATCGTGCTCGAGCATGGGTGGTGGATGGCATGCATCGTAATATACTGTAAAACATATCGATGGTTGCGCAGGAGGATCGATGACA
>CAZKDU010000072.1:0-8715 GCA_964551485.1 uncultured Burkholderiaceae bacterium | reverse complement strand
GCCACTCCAGCTCGGCGTATTCCTTGCCCGTGGTGTAGCCCAGCGGCAGGCTGATGGCCGCCCCCAGGATGACCAGCTGCCAGCCCCAGAAGGTGAAGGCCGCGAGCCGGGGTGCGAACAGCACCGCCTGGCAGGTGCGCTGCACCACGTAGTAGCTGGTGGCGAACAGCGCGCAACCGCCGAACGCGAAGATCACGGCATTGGTGTGCAGGGGCCGCAGCCGCCCGTAACTGAGCCAGGGAATACCGAAGTTCAGCTCGGGCCAGGCCAGCTGGGCGGCGATGAACACGCCCACCAGCATGCCCACCACGCCCCAGACCACGGCCATGAGGGAAAACTGCCGGACCACGGTGTCGTTGTAGACCGCGGCCGGACCTGGGGACACATCCATTTGGGGCACCTTTCTTGGAGTCAGTTGTTCACGAAGCAGTGTCTCAAGCCCACGGCCCGGACACCTTGATCTGTGTCAATCGTGGCGCAGAATGCGCTCGCCTTCCTGGTCCAGCGCCTCGAACTGGCCGCTGCTCACGGCCAGCCACAGACCCACCAGGATCAGCAGCACCAGCACCACCGACAACGGGATCAGCAGGAACAGGATGTCCATCGCGGGCCTCTCAGGGGGTGGGTGGATCGGCGGGCCGGTCGGCCCGGCTCAGGCGCAGGCTGTTGAGCACCACCACCAGCGAACTCAGGGCCATGCCCAGGCCGGCCAGCCAGGCCGGCAGCCAGCCCAGCACCGCCAGCGGCACGCAGACGGCGTTGTAGGCCAGCGACCAGGCCAGGTTCTGCCGGATCACGGCCTGGGTGCGGCGCGCTGTCTGCCAGGCCTCCCGCACGGCCGACAGCCGCGTGCCCAGCACCACCATGTCCGAACGGGCCTGGGTCAGTGGCACCGCATGGCCGAAGGCCATGGACACATGGGCTGCGGCCAGTACTGGCCCGTCGTTGAGCCCATCGCCGACCATGAGCACACGCCGCCCCTGGGTCTGCCAGTCGCGCAGGAAAGCCAGCTTGTCCTGGGGCGAGCAGCCCCCGCGCGCCTGCACCAGGCCCAGGGCTCGGGCCACGCGCGACACCGCTCCAGCCCGGTCGCCAGAGAGCATGGCCAGACCCAACCCCTGGGTGCGCAGGCCCTCCAGGGTGCTGCGGGCATCGGATCGCAGCGCCTCCTGCAGCTCGAAGCTGCCCAGCCAGCCATGGCCGTCACTGATGCACACCACCGGGCCGACCCCACCCAGGCCAGGGGTGACCGATTCATCGAGGCCACAAAACGCGGCCGACCCCAGCCGGACGGCAAACCCGTTGCCGGGCTCGAAACTGGTGTCCACCGGCAGCAGGTAGCCTTTGAGGCCTTGCCCCGCGACCTCGTGCACATCCAAGGCCACCCAGCGGCTCTGCACGTCGGGCACGGCCGCGCTCAGGGCGCGTGCCGCCGGGTGCAGGGACGCGCGTGCCAGGGCCGCCGCCATGCCCAGCGCCTGGTGGCTTGTCACGTCCTCTCGGGTTCGCACGTGGGCCAGCATGAGTGCATCCTCGGTCAGCGTGCCGGTCTTGTCAAACACCACCTGGTCGATCTGCGCCAGGTGTTCGAGCGCGTCCAGGCGGCGCACCAGCACACCCTGGCGCGCCAGCCGACCGGCCGCCGCCAGCAAGGCCGTGGGGGTGGCCAGCGACAGCGCGCAGGGACAGGTCACGACCAGCACGGCGGCCGCCACCATCAACGCGTGGCCCGGGTCCTGGGCCCAGCCATGCGCGGCGGCCGCGGCCGCCGCCAGCAGCACTGCCAGCAGGAATGGGCGGGCCAGCCGGTCGGCCAGCAAGGCCACGCCAGGCCGGGCGCTGGAGGCGCTGTCCATCAAGGCCACCATCTGACCATAGCGGGTCTGCGCCCCCACTTGCTCCACCTGCACCTGCACCGTGGCCACCAGGTTGTGGCTGCCGGCCAGCACGCGGCCGCCCGGCGCACGCACCAGCGGACGCGACTCCCCGCTCAGCAGGCTTTCATCGACCCGGGTCTGGCCCGACAGCACCAGGCCATCCACCGCGAACACCTGGCCGGCGGGCACCTCAATCACATCCCCGGTGCGCAGTTGCCGGGTGGTGACCGGGACCCAGCGGCCGTCCTCGCTGCGCCGGCTCACAGTGTCGGGCAGCCGGTTCAGCAGGGCTTCCAGGGCGCCGGCAGTGCGGTCGCGCAGGCGCAGTTCGAGCCAGCGCCCGGTCAGCAGGAAGAACACGAACATGGTCAGCGAGTCGAAATACACCTCGCGCCCGAACAGGCCATCCGGCTCGAAGGTGCCGGCACTGCTGACCACGAACATCACGCCCACGCCGAGCGCCACCGGCAGGTCCATGCCGATGCGGCGCGCCCGCAGGTCGCGCCAGGCCCCGGCAAAGAACGGCTGGCAGGAAAACAACAGCACCGGCAGGGTCAGCACCCACGAGGCCCAGCGCAGCAATTGCAGGCTGTCGGCCGCCATCTCGCCAGGCTTGGCCACATACGCCGGGTAGGCGTACATCATCACCTGCATCATGCACAGGCCCGCCACCAGCCAGCGCCAGAGCATGGCGCGGCCGCTGCGCTGGCGCTGGCCCTGGGCCAGGCGGTCGTTGGCTGGCACCGGGGTGTAGCCGGCCGCGGCCATGGCGGCCATCCAGGCCGAAGGCCGGGTCTGGCCGGGGAACCAGACCACGCGGGCACGGTGGTTGGCGCCATTGACCTCGACCGAGCGCACGCCGGGGACGGCGCGCACACAGTCCTCGATGGTCAGGGCGCAGGTCGGGCAGTGCATGCCGTCGACCACCACCGACGATTCCCAGCAGCCGCTGTCATCGGCCGCAGGCCGGCCGAACTGGGCCCATTCGCCGGGCTCGTCGAGCACCTGCCAGGGCGCGGCCGCGCCCGTGGGTCCGGCGCCCCTGCCCGCTGCCTCCGCTTGTGCATCCAGTGCCATGGCTGCAGGTTAATCAAGGGGACAGCCCCGGACCTTGATCTGGATCAAGGCCGGGCCGGTTGCTGCGGCTTACGCTGGCGGCGTCCCCACGGAGCCCCGCACCATGTTCCAGCGCATCCTGGTCGCCACCGACGGCGCCACCCTGTCCAAGAAGGCCGTCAACAGCGCCATCGAACTGGCCATCCACACCCAGGGCAGCCTGGTCGTGGTCCAGGTGGTGCCGCGCTACCTGCAGGGCCTGTTCGAGAGCGGCGTGGCCCTGGCCACCGACGAGGTGGCGCAGATCGAGCGCCAGGCCCACGACAGCGCCCAGGCGGTGGTGGACAAGGTGCGCCAGGCCGCCGAGGCGCGTGGTGTGCCGACCAAGGCCGTGGTGCTCAAGGCCCACACCGTGTCCGAGGGGCTGCTGGCCGCCGCGAAGAAGCACAAGTGCGACCTGATCGTGATGGCCTCCCACGGGCGGCGCGGCCTCAAGCGCCTGCTGCTGGGTAGCGAGACCCAGCAGGTGCTGACCCACGCCCACCTGCCGGTGCTGGTGCTGCGCTAGCGCGGGCGTTTCACCCTCATAGAATCTTATCTCATCCCTTGCCAGCATTGAATAGTTTGCTACTTATTTGGTAGCAAACAGGTCCTGGTAGCGGGCCCGCAGCAGGTTCTTCTGCACCTTGCCCATGGCGTTGCGCGGCAGTTCGGGCACCACGACACAGCGCTTGGGCACCTTGAAGTTGGCCAGGCGTTCCTTGAGCGTGGCCAGGATGGCCTCGGGCACCAGTGTGGCCCCGGGCTGAGCGATCAGCACCGCCACCCCGACCTCGCCGAAGTCCGGGTGCGGGGCGCCGACCACGGCGCTCTCGGCCACGCCCGGCAGCTCGTTGAGGAAGCCCTCGACCTCGGCCGGGTAGACGTTGTAGCCGCCGCTGATGATCAGGTCCTTGCTGCGGCCGACGATGGTCACGTAGCCGCGCGTGTCCACACGGCCCACGTCGCCGGTCTTGAAGAAACCGTCGGCGGTGAACTCCTCAGCAGTCTTCTCGGGCATGCGCCAGTAGCCGGCGAACACGTTCGGGCCCTGCACCTCGATGCCGCCGACCTCTCCCACCGGCACCGGCTGGCCGGCGTCGTTGCGCACACGCAGCGCCACCCCGGGCAACGGGAACCCCACGGTGCCGCCGCGGCGCTCGCCCTGGCCGCCGAAGCGCGGATCGGCCGTGTACGGGTTGGAGGTCAGCATGGCGGTCTCGCTCATGCCGTAGCGCTCCAGGATGGTGTGGCCGGTGCGCGCCTGCCAGGCCTGGAACGTCTCGATCAGCAGCGGCGCCGAGCCGGCAATGAACAGCCGCATGCCAGCACAGGCCTCGCGTGTGAGCCCGGCCTCGGCCAACAACCGCACGTAGAGCGTGGGCACGCCCATGAAGACCGTGGCCTCGGGTAGGCGCGCGACCACGCGCCGCGGGTCGAAGCGGGCCATCCAGAGCATCTTGCTGCCGCTCAGCAGGGCCGCGTGGATGGCAATGAACAGGCCGTGCACGTGGAAGATCGGCAGCGCGTGGATCAGCACGTCCGCCCCGCCCTCGTCGGCGCGGCGCCAACCCCAGTAGTGGTGCAGCACCTGAGCGTTGGACAGCAGGTTGTGGTGCGACAGCATGGCCCCCTTGCTGCGCCCGGTGGTGCCACTGGTGTAGAGGATGGCGGCCAGGTCGTCCGGGCCGCGCTGCGCAGGGGTGTGCCAATCGCTGTGGTGGGCGGCGCGCTCCAGCAGGCTGCCACGGCGGTCGTCGCCAAGCGTGAACACATGGCGCGTGCCGGCCTGGAAGGCGATCTTCGACACCCAGCCAAAATGGGCCGGCGTGCACACCACCACGGCTGGCTCGGCGTTGCCGATGAAGTACCCGATCTCGGCGCTCTGGTAGGCGGTGTTGAGCGGCAGGAACACATGGCCGGCACGCAGCGTGGCCAGGTACAGCAGCATGGCCTCGACCGATTTGTCCACCTGCACCGCGATGCGGCTGGCCGGCGGCAGGTCCAGCGCGTCCAGCAGGTTGGCCAGCATGGCGCTGGCACGCTCCAGGTCGCGCCAGCTGTAGCGCAGGCCCTCGTCGGTCTCGACCGCCACGCGGTCCAGGTCGGCAGGGAACCCGGCGCGCAGCGCCAGGTACAGGTTGGCATTCGCCGGGGCGGCGGGGACAGGGGTGGCAGAGGTCATGGGCAATGGGTCACGGCGTGACAGGGGTTGGGAGGTGCCGGAAAGAAGATGGGGCGGGTGTGAAGGCCAGGGCATATTCTGCGCATTCCATGCCCCACGAGCGCTGGTCGAACCAGCGCCCCTCATGAAAGCCTGCACGGGACAGCCCCCGCCCACCGGCCGGCGTTGCCATGGCCGCAGGCCCGGCACACACCGGGGCCTTGGCCTGGCTGGCAAAAAAATGCCCCACCAGCCGCAAAGCCAGTGGGGCAACACTTACCTTCATGAGGATGCGCGCTGCAACATGCACGCCCCCACACTACGCCGCAAAGGCGCCAGCAGATTCAGCACTGGGACACCGCTGCCCGCGCCGCCTGGCCAGATCCACAGGGGCTGCATGCGCGGGCTCAGGCCGGGAACACCGGCGGGCGCTTGGCCAGGAAGGCGCTGATGCCCTCGCGGTGCTCGGGGCTGTCGGCGTAGCGGTAGGCGCCCTGCAGCTGGGCCGCGTCGGGGCTCGTGGCCTGCAGGGCACGCAGGGTCTGCTTGTTCAGGCGCGCGGCCTGCGGCGCCAGGTTGGCCACGCGCTCGGCCGCGGCCTGGGCCGTGGCGGCCACGGCTTCGGGCGCCACCACCTCGCTCAGGAAGCCGCGCGCCAGCAGCTCGGCCGCGTCGAACACGCGGGCCCGCAGCAGCATGTCGCGCGCCACCGTGGCGCCGAGCTCACGCGCCACCAGTGCGGCTTCGCGCGGCGCCATCGGGAACCCGAGTTTCGCAATCGGCGCGCCGAAACGCGCCGTGTCGGCGGCGATGCGCAGGTCGCAGCAGCTCGCGATCTCCACGCCCGCGCCCATGCAGCTGCCCTCGATGCAGGCCACCAGGGGCAGGTCGCAGGCCAGCAGGGCCGACAGGCCACCCCAGACCTCGGTCTCGTGGAAATGGCGCAGCGCCGCCTCGTCGAAACGGAAGCCCGGGTACTCGGCAATGTCGCCACCCGCGCAGAAGTGCCCGCCCTCCCCGCGCAGCAGCACGGCACGCAGGCCGGGTGTGGCCGCCAGCGCCTCGGCCACCTCGCGCAGCGCGCGCCACATGGCGCGCGACATGGCGTTGAGCTTGCCCGGGTGGCTCAGGGTCACCGTGGCCAGGGCACCGTGGCGCTGCAGCAGCACCTGGCCCGGGGCGCGTGGCGGGGCATCGGTCATGGGGGTCCTTTCGTCAGTCGAGCTTGGCGCCGGCGGCCTTGACCACGGCGGCCCATTTCTTGATTTCGGCGTGGATGAAGGCGGCGAAGGCCGGGCCGGTCAGGTTGCTGAACTCGGCCCCTTGGCTGGCCCAGACCGCGCGCGCCTCGTCGGTGCTGGCAGCGCGGCGGAACTCCTCGACCGCCTGGGCCTGGGCTTCGGCCGGCGCGCCCTTGGGCGCCCACAGGCCGTACCAGGTGGTCACGGTGTAGTCGGGCAGGCCGAGCTCGGCGGCGCAGGGCACGTCCGGGAAGGCCGGGTTGCGGCGGGCGCCGGCCACCATCAGGGCCTTGATGCGGCCACCCTTGATGTGGGCCGCCGACGAGCCCAGGCCATCGAACATCATGTCCACGTTGCCGGCGATCAGGTCTTGCAGGGCCGGGCCGGCACCACGGTACGGGATGTGGGTGATGAAGGTGCCGGTCTGCTGCTTGAACAGCTCACCGGCCAGGTGGTGCGAGGTGCCGCCGCCGGCCGAGCCGTAGTTGAACTGCCCGGGCTGGGCCCGCAGCTGGCGCAAGAAAGCCGGGAAATCGGGCGCCGTGACCTTGCGCGGGTTGACCACCAGCACCTGGGGCACGCTGGCCAGCAGGATCAGCGGCACCAGGTCGCGCTCCAGGTCGTACTCGAGCCTAGGGTACATGCTGGGCGCGATGGTGTGGTGCACCGCACCCATGAACAGGGTGTGGCCGTCGGCCGGGGCACGTGCAGCCAGCGTGGCGCCCAGGGTGCCGCCGGCGCCGCCGCGGTTGTCGATGACCAGCTGCTTGCCGGTGAGCTTGGCGAACTGGGCCGACAGCGGCCTCGCGAAGGCGTCGGTGCCGCCGCCCGCGGGAAAAGGCACGATCAGCGTGACCGGCTTGGCCGGCCAGGCCTCGGCATGGGCCGGGGTCAGGGCCTGTGGGCCCAAGGCGGCGGCGGCGGTGGCGGCCAGCCATTGGCGGCGGGTCCAGGTCGGGTGCATGCGGGTCTCCTGCGGTGGCTGGGGAGTCGCCACCTTAGCGCAAGGCCCGCCGCGCCAGGGTCGCGCAGGCGCGGCCTGGCCTCGGGGTTTTCGCTAGGCCGGGCACCGCACGCGCGTTCAGGCCGGCGCGTGGCTGGCGCGCCACCACCAGACCGCCCCGACGGCCACCATGG
Organism: uncultured Burkholderiaceae bacterium; assembly: GCA_964551485.1. Lineage (GTDB taxonomy): Bacteria > Pseudomonadota > Gammaproteobacteria > Burkholderiales > Burkholderiaceae_C > CAZKDU01. The sequence continues at coordinate 1,201 of CAZKDU010000072.1, read as the reverse complement.
GAACACACAGCCACTGGCCCATGCTCATGCCCAGGGCCAGCAGGCCCAGGAAGTTGTCGGGCTCGCGGAAGAACTCGGCGGTGAAGCGGAACACACCATAGCCGACCAGGAAGGCCGCGGCCACCTGGCCCGGGCGGCGCGGCCGGCGCGCGTACAGCCACAGCAGCACGAACAGCAGCAGGCCCTCGAGCAGGAACTGGTAGACCTGCGATGGGTGGCGCGGCAGCTCGCCGGCGCCGCGGAACACCATGCCCCAGGGCAGCGACGGATCAGCCAGGCGGCCCCAGAGCTCGCCGTTGATGAAGTTGCCCACGCGCCCGGCGGCCAGGCCGGTGGGCACACAGGGCGCCACGAAGTCGGCCACCTGCACCCAGGGGCGCTGGCGCGCGCGTGCGAACCAGAGCATGGCCACGATGACGCCGATCAGGCCGCCATGGAAACTCATGCCGCCCTGCCAGACCGCGAACACCTCGAGCGGGTGGCTCAGGTAGTGCAGCGGCTTATAAAACAGGCAGTAGCCCAGGCGCCCGCCCAGCACCACGCCCATGACGCCGAGGAACAGGATGTCCTCCACGTCCTTGCGCTGCCAGGCGCCGGGTCCCTGGATCTGCGCGAACGGCGGGTGCCGCAGGCGCCGCGTGCCCAGCCACAGGAACAGGCCGAAGGCGGCCAGGTAGGTCAGCCCGTACCAGTGCACGGCCAGCGGGCCAAGCTGCAGGGCCACGGGGTCGATCTGCGGGTGGATCAGCATGCGCGGGCTCCAGGCAAGGGGCGCGGTGTCATCGGATCAGCCCACCCATTTGCGGGCGTTGCGCCACATCCGCATCCAGGGGCTGAAGGCGGCCGGGTCGCCCGGGGTCCAGCTCATCTGGATGTTGCGGAACACGCGCTCGGGGTGCGGCATCATGGCGGTGAAGCGGCCGTCGGCCGTGGTCACGGCGGTCAGGCCGCCGGGGCTGCCGTTCGGGTTGAGCGGGTAGGCCTCGGTCGGCTGGCCATGGTGGTCGACGAAGCGCATGGCGGCCACAGCCTGGGCCGCTTGGCCGCGGTGCTTGAAGTTGGCATACCCCTCGCCGTGCGCCACGGCAATCGGCAGGCGGCTGCCGGCCATGCCGGCGAAGAACAGACTGGGCGAGTCCAGCACCTCGACCTGCGAGAAGCGGGCCTCGAAACGCTCGCTCTGGTTGGTGGTGAAGCGTGG
>CAZKDU010000071.1:0-8724 GCA_964551485.1 uncultured Burkholderiaceae bacterium | reverse complement strand
GCCGGTACGTCGGCAGGTCATGCACAGCATTGATGTTGCGGAACTCTGGCCGCGGCTCATGCGAAGGGGTGCGCAACGGAGATGAAGAAGCGGTGCTCATGGTCATTTCACCAAAGGTCTGATGTTTGAAAATCCGCCATCGATGGCGATCACCTGGCCAGTGATGCGGTCGGCTGAAGAGGACAGCAACCACACCATGGCCTCTGCAACCTGGCTGCCCGTCTGAATGCCGCCAATTGGATACTGCCGGGCCGCGCCCTCCCTCATCGCATCAAGCTTGAGCATGGGCGCGGTCATCGGGGTGTCCGTCATGCCGGGCGCCACTGCATTGATGCGCAAACCCATTGGCGCGTAAGTTGCCGCAGCACTGCGGACCAAAGACTCCACACCCCCCTTGGCTGCGGCAATGGCCTCATGGTTGGCCACCCCGATGCGCGAGACCACACTGGAGACCAACACGGCCGCCCCGGGTGAGCCCTGTTTTTGCATGCTGGCGACCCAAGCCTGCAAGGTGAACAACGCGCTGCCCAAGTTCACCCGGAGGACATCTTGAATTTTTTCAGGCGGGCTGCGATGCAAGGGAGCAATCAATGTGCTGCCCACACAGTGGGCCAGCAATGTAGCGGATCGCCCGAAGTGGGCACGGCACGCCTCGATGGCATGAAGTGCCCCCTCGGGCGTGCAAGTGTCTGCCTCGATGTGGGTGTCTGCGTCCACCAACCGGAGCGTAGGCATGTCACGTCCCACCGCAGCCACCCGATGGCCAGCGCTTCGGAGTTTCCGAGTCAACTCCTGACCGATCCCTCCCCGAGCGCCGGTGACGATGGCGATCGGTTTCGTTTCTTCATTTGCGTCAATGCTCATCAATGCTCCCACTCGCCATGCAAGCAGTCAAAAGTCCAATTTCCCCGCGATGGAGGGCACCACAGAGGAGCCCCTGGCGATCAATCCGGGCAGTTCGTTCACCGTGCGACAGCCCCGGGTGGATTTTTTCCACCACGACGTGAATGAATCACAGGGCATGGGCACCTCCTCGAACAAGCTGGTGGGTCGGCGCTTGGTGATCGACATGGGCATGTGCGGATCCATGTGCAAATTCGACTGGGTTTGGACTGAGCGTGCAGAAGACACCGCTTGATGGAGCTCAGTTGAACAACCATGCCACTGCAAGTGACAGACTTGGGCCATCCGTTGAGAAACAAACTCAAACCGTGACTCATTCCATCGCCAGCCAGAAAAGAACTCATCAGGCCACCAGCCCAAAACCACCCCGTCTGCAGGCCAATCGCCTGGTGGATCATCCAATGCCCAAGGGTGCACCACCCACACATCTTTGCCAGCGATCTTCGATGCATCGATCCCCGACAGGCCTGCCGGGGACTGCCGCAAACGTGGCTCGTCGACGCCACTGAGGCCATGCCGATGCACCACAGGCACAGGCAGGTAGGCATATTGCTCGAGCGTTGAGTAGGTTTCGTCGATGACTGAGCCAGGGCTGTGCCAATTGGCGGGCGCGTATTTGCTCACATTCTGGGCATTGAACAGGTAGGGCTTACGGCTTCCTGTTCCGGCGACCCACTGCCAACTCAGGTGGTTGGATGCCAGATCGCCATCCAGAAGGTGCCCATACATCCAATCGGCCCCAACCCGCCAATGAACTTTCCTGATGTGAACCAGGTAGCTGGCAAGCCAAAGGCGCGCGTGGTTGTGCAGGTACCCGTCTGAGTAAAGGCTCTTGACCGCCATGTCGATGACAGGAACGCCGGTATGGGCATGCCGTACATCCGAGGGCAGCGCCAACGAATACACCCGCTCGGGCACAGGCCCCGCATGCAACGAGTCAAAGATGGCATCTCCTTTGTGGCGCCACACATGCTGGAAGTATTCCCGCCACCCCAACTCCGAGACAAACTTGTTTTCGAAGTTGACGGCATGTTTGTTGGCCACGTTGGCCAACACGTTGCTCAGGCTCAGAAAACCATGGGTGATGTAGGGTGACAGTCGTGAAACAGCGCCCTCGATCGCGTTTCTCGATCTGGCGTAGCTCCAGGGATTCACGGATTCATTGCGTGCTTTCGCAAGCGCAAGACTTGGCGGAAACAGTTCCAAGGCTCTCATGGTGTTGTCGGCGCAAGCATGCCAATGGAATCCACAGAAACACGTGGGAATGAAAAGATGGGCTCCATGATTCAGCGCCTGGGCATCGCAAGCAGCTGCGGCGGCTGACGCGCCTCCACCCCGCTCATGTCTTTCGCCAGGCTCTCCGAAACGAAAGAAAAACCCGGTAACCCAGCTCGAGAACACTCAATGCCCATCGATGGTCCATCAGATGCCCCAGCACCTGCCAGCGCGGCAGCGCTTTCCAAAGCTCAATGAATGCCTGGGCGCCGGACAACAACTGACCATCATGTGTTCTCAGGTGAAGGCGAGACAACGCCGCTTGCCGGATCAACCCTCGACCCAGTTGCTCGGGCGCGCATGTTGCTGCGTCCACCCATTCAATGGCCCCGGCTTTGTCAAATCGCCTGTACATCGCAATTTCGCGGGAACACACAGGACATCCCCCATCGAAATAAAGCGTTGACTTGGAAGTGGTACTTGCGTCCATTTCTTAATCATACGACAAACAAATTCATTTCGCACTCAATAAATAAAATGAATGAAAATCAGCTTATTATTTCAATTCAAATCCAACTCAATCAATGATCACCCAACCTTCAACCGACGTCACAAAGCAAGCCGTTCGCTCAAATGAATTGGTGTTCCGCAGTGGTGCCGTGGCACGAATGGCGCGTATGCCGGTGGCCACTTTGCGCGTTTGGGAACAGCGTTATCAAGCCATTCAACCGTCCACGGCCGCATCGGGTCACCGGTCGTACTCACAGCAAGACGTGGAGCGTGTGCTGCTTTTGCGGCAACTGACCGAGCAGGGACACGCCATTGGCATGCTGGCGCAGCTTGACACCAGTCAACTGCATGCATTGGCCAGCGCTGCGCTCGAGCGCAGCGCGCCAACCGTCTCAAAGGTCGCCACCAAGTCAAAAAGGCTTGCCGTGATCACCGTAGGCCCAACCATTTCCCTGCGGTTAAAACGCCAGGAAGTCACGCAGCAGCTCAACCGATCCATTCAAACGGTGGCAATGGCCAAATCGGTCAACGAGTTGACCACTGGCCCCACCCGCATCCGGGTGGATGCGCTGATCGTTCAACAATCCGAAATTCACAACGAGCACCTGCCTGCGCTGCTTCAAGCCAAAGCCAGCGTGGGTGCGCAGCACTTGGCGGTGCTGTATCGCTTCGGTAGCTCAGCGACCATCCGGTCATTCGCGGAGGCTGGCGTGTGGGTGGTGCGAGACACCGGTGACGACGCCTCTTTGTGCCTGAGTCTTTTGGCCATGAAGGCACATTTTCAGAATCTGTCCAAGGCGTCTTGGCCACCTCAACAATCGCTCGACCCGTCCCCACAGGAGATCCGATGGCACGCGCCTATGGATGCGGTGATGCCCCGTCGATTTGATGACGCGGCCTTGGCTGCGATGTCAGGTATGAGGTCTGGCATTTATTGCGACTGTCCTCATCACCTGGCAGAAATTCTGTTGCAAATCACCAGTTTTGAGGAGTACAGCAAGACGTGCCAAAGTCAAAGCCCAGCCGACGCCGAGCTGCACGCCTATCTGCACAAGGTGGCAGGATCTGCACGCATGATGTTTGAAACCGCTCTGGATAAATTGGCCAAGCACGAGGGCATCCGCCTCTGACATGGCGCTGTGCTCGCAAACCGTTCAACGTTAGACTGACCCCATGAAACTGATCGATTCGCTGGTGGGTCAGGCCGCCGAGATGGCGGCCGTGCGGCGTGACCTGCACGCCCACCCGGAGCTGTGCTTCGAGGAAACGCGCACCGCCGCCCTGGTGGCCGAGCGCCTGACGGCCTGGGGCATCGAGGTGCACCGCGGCCTGGGTGGCACCGGGGTGGTGGGCCTGCTGCACGGGCGCGACGGCGGCGCCAGCGGACGCCGCATCGGCCTGCGCGCTGACATGGACGCCCTGCCCATGCAGGAGTTCAACACCTTCGCCCACGCCAGCCGGCACCCGGGCAAGATGCACGCCTGCGGCCACGACGGCCACGTGGCCATGCTGCTGGCCGCGGCGCGCCACCTGGCGGCGCAGCGCGATTTCGACGGCACGGTGGTGCTGATCTTCCAGCCGGCCGAGGAAGGCGGCGGCGGCGCGCGCGAGATGATCCGCGACGGCCTGTTCGAGCGCTTCCCGGTGGAGGCGGTGTTCGGCGTGCACAACTGGCCGGGCATGGCGGCCGGCCAGTTCGCGCTGAGCCCGGGGCCGGTGATGGCCTCGAGCAACGAGTTCAAGATCACCGTGCACGGCCGGGGCGGCCACGCGGCCCTGCCGCACAACGCGGTGGACCCGCTGCCACTGGCCTGCCAGATGGTGCTGGCGTTCCAGACCATCGTCAGCCGCAACGTCAAGCCGGTGGACGCGGGCGTGGTCTCCGTGACCATGGTGCACGCGGGCGAGGCCACCAACGTGGTGCCCGACAGCTGCGAGCTGCAAGGCACCGTGCGCACCTTCACGCTGGAGGTGCTGGACCTGATCGAGCGGCGCATGCGCGAGATCGCCGACGGCCTGTGCGCGGCCTTCGGTGCGCGCTGCGACTTTGAGTTTTCGCGCAACTACCCGCCCACCGTGAACCACGCGCGCGAGACCGCGTTCGCGCGCCGTGTGCTGGCCGGGATCGTGGGCGCCGAGCGGGTGCTGGCACAGGAGCCGACCATGGGCGCCGAGGACTTCGCCTACATGCTGCAGGCGCGCCCCGGCTGCTACGCCTTCATCGGCAACGGCGACGGTGCGCACCGCGAGATGGGCCACGGCGGCGGGCCCTGCATGCTGCACAACCCGAGCTACGACTTCAACGACGAGCTGATCCCGCTGGGTGCCACCTATTGGGTGCGGCTGGTGCAGGCGTGGCTCGCCGAACCGCCGCCCGAGGCCTGAGTCAAATCCGGCTCCAGCCCTTGCGGTTCATAGCTCTGGCGCTATGATTTTGCTAGTGGTCTGAGGCTGGTTGCCGAAGCGCCGGGCCGCCACCTCGAGCAGGCCGTCGAAGATCAGGCTGTCCACCAACTCGAACGGCACCGACATGTGCGGTGCCATCTTCCAGCCCGCGCCGCCGGTCATGAAGCAGGCCGGCTCCACCCCGCAGTGGCCATGCACGTGCTCGATCATGCGCGCCACGGCCCCGGCGATGGCGAAGGTGCCGCCGCTGGTCAGTGCGTCGCTGGTGTTGGTGGGGAAGGCCCGCACCTCGCCCGTGGGCACGTGCAGGCCGGCGGTACCGGACTCCAGCGCGCGCAGCATGATGCCGTGGCCCGGCAGGATCAGCCCGCCCAGGAAGCGGCCCTGGGTGTCCACCGCCTCGACCGTGACCGCGGTGCCCACCATCACCACCACCATGGGCCGGGCCGGGCCGCGCGCCAGCAGACGGCGGCGCGCGCCGATCATGGCCACCCAGCGGTCCGCGCCCAGGCGCGTGGGGTGGTCGTAGCCATTGGTCAGGCCGGCCTCGGCCGGGCTGGACACCACCCACTGCGGCAGCACGTCCCACAGCTCCATCTGCTCCTGCACGCGGCGCTTGACGGCCTCGCCGGCCACGATGCAGCCAAGCATGCGGTCGGGCACGGGCAGGTCCTTCCAGGCGCCCTCGGCCAGGGTGTCGATGTTTTCCAGGAATTCGGCCCCGTGCGCCAGCGGCTGGGCCAGCGGGCGCTGGGTGTTGTACAGCGCCCACTTGAGGCGCGTGTTTCCCACGTCGAGTGCGAGCAGGGTCATGGCGTGTCTCCAGCCGGCATTATGAAGAATTCATGACCCCGCCCGCGACCGGGGCACCAGGACGGCTTCCAGCGCCTCAGTTCTGGCGCCAGGGCAGGCCATGGAAACGCCAGCCCCCCTGGCGGCCGCGCTGCGCGGCGGTGTCCGGGTCGCCCTCGAATCCCTCGAGGATGTTGTAGGCCTCGATGCCCAGCTCGCTGGCACGCCGCGCCGCGGCGATGGAGCGCACGCCGCTGCGGCACAGCAGCACGGCACGCGCGCCCGCCGGCACAGCCGCGCGGATCTGGGCGTCGAAGTCCGGGTTCATCACCATGCCAGGCCACTGTTTCCAGGCCACGGCCACAGCCCCCGGGATGAAGCCCACCCACTCACGCTCGGCGTCGCTGCGGATGTCGACCAGCACGGCCTGGCCGGCCTGCCACCACTGGTGGGCGAGCTGCGGCGGCACGTCACCGGCGTAGCCCGGGGCCGGGCGCACACCGGCAGCCGTTTCAGCGGGGGCGGCCGGGCCCTGGCCGGCAGAGGGAGTTGGCATGGGGGTGTTCATATGGCCCTGGATTCTTCCAGAGTTTGGCACGGCCCCGTCTCACCGTGCGCCCGGGCCCGGGGTGCGCTCCGCCCACCGCCGTGTGGCCAGGGGCATCCGGAGACGGCGTGGCTGAGCCACAATCCACACCGATGGCTGCAGCGTTCACACCGCCCTTGCCACTGTCCCCTTGCCACTGTCCCCTTGCCACTGTCCCCTTGCCACTGTCCCCTTGCCACTGTCCCCTTGCCACTGCCCCGGAGCCGCCCCATGACCGATCGACCCCATCACCAGCGCCGCCGCCTGTTGCAAGGTGCGGCTGGGGTGCTCGCGGCATCGGCGCCCGGCCTGGCCCTGGCCCAGACCACGCGCTGGCGCGTGCAAAGCCGTTGGGATGCGCGCGACCTGCGGCACGAGCTGGCGCGTGACCTGGTCGACCAGATCCACCGGCTCAGCGGCCCGCGCCTGCGCATCGACCTGCTGCCCGCCGCTGGGGCAGTGCCCGCTGCCCAGGTGGCCGAGGCAGTGAGCCGCGGTCAGCTGGACGGCAGCCACGGCTCGCTGGCCGAACACCACGGCGCCCAAGCCGTGTTGGCGCTCTGGGGCGCGGGCCCGGCTTTTGGCATGGACGCCAACACCCTGCTGGCCTGGCACCACCAGGGCGGCGGCAAGGCCTTGCTGGCCGAGGCCCTGCACGCGCTGAGGCTGGACGTGGTCTCGCACCTGCACGCACCACTGCCCCCCCAGGCCCTGGGCTGGTTCCGCAAGCCGCTGCTGCGCACCAAGGACCTCAAAGACCTGCCTTACCAGGGCACTGGCCTGGCCAGCGAGCTGATGGCCGACATGGGTGCCCGGCTGACGCCCATGCCAGCGGCCGATGCCGCCCGCGCCCTGCAGGACCAGCGCCTGGGGGCCAGCGAGGCCAGCAACCTCAGCAGCGACCTGGCCCTGGGCTTGCCACAGGCCGCTGGCGCGGCCATGCTGCAGAGTTTTCACCGCTGCAGCGCCCAGCTGGACCTCATGCTGAACCGGCGCCGCCATGACGCACTGCCCAGCGAGCTGCAAATGGCCATCGAGTGCGCGGTGCAGGCCAGCAGCGCCCGGGCCAGCTGGACCTTGATCGAGCGCAACGCACGCGACCATGACGCGCTGCGCCGCCAGGGCCACAAGTTCTACAAAACCCCGGACGCCGTGCTCAAAGCCCAATTGGAAGCCTGGGACGCATGGATCGGCCGGCTCGCCGCTACACAGCCTCTGGTGCGCCGCGTGCTGGACTCGCAGCAGGCCTTTGCCCGACGCGCCGTGCGCTGGCACAGCGACCACGGCGTGGACCATCGCCTCGCCGAAAACCATTACTTCCCCCGGGTTCCCGAAGCCTGAACACGGGGGCAGCCGCGCCCCCCCCTGCACCCACACCGGCTCGGGCCCTCTTCGGCCCTCCGGCCACACAGTCAGGCGCGACCTGAGACGCCACCTGAGACGGCGCGTGGGCGGGTGCTGGCGCCTGGCCCGGTCGCCAGCACCCGCGCGCCCTGAGCCAACCGATCCGGCCATGGCTTGGCCCGGGCCGCCAAATGCAGTACGATTGACGTTTACGTAAACGTAAGGTAAGCCAACCCGGTTCTGATACGTTTCGTTTGTTCGCGCCCTTCGGAGACACCCCATGACCGACCTGTCCGCTGAATTCAAGGCCCTGGCCGATTACCGGCCCACGCACAAGGTGCGTTTTGTCACCGCCGCCAGCCTGTTCGACGGCCACGACGCCGCCATCAACATCATGCGCCGCATCCTGCAGGGCATGGGGGCCGAGGTGATCCACCTGGGCCACAACCGCAGTGTGGACGAGGTGGTGACTGCCGCCCTGCAGGAAGATGTGCAGGGCATTGCCATCAGCTCTTACCAGGGCGGCCACGTGGAGTACTTCAAGTACATGGTCGACCTGCTGAAGCAGCGCGGCGGCAGCCACATCCAGGTCTTCGGCGGCGGCGGCGGCGTGATCGTGCCACCCGAGATCCGCGACCTGCATGCCTATGGCGTGGCCCGCATCTACAGCCCAGAGGACGGCCAGCGCATGGGCCTGGCGGGCATGATCGGCGAGATGGTGATGCGTTGCGACCAGGACCTCACCCGCCACGCCCCGAACAACCTGAACGCCATCCAGGGCCATGGCGAGATGGCCTGGCGCGCCCTGGCTCAGCTCATCACCGCCCTGGAAAACGGCGGTGCCGATGCGGCCCTGACCGAGGCCATCCGGGCCGAAGCCGCCCAGCGGCGCACCCCGGTGCTGGGCATCACCGGCACCGGCGGTGCGGGCAAGTCCTCGCTCACCGACGAGCTGATCCGCCGCCTGC
>CAZKDU010000070.1:0-8797 GCA_964551485.1 uncultured Burkholderiaceae bacterium | reverse complement strand
GCTTGTGTCTCCTGCCATGCAGGCAACGGGCGCGGCAAGGCCCCTGCCGGTCCAGACGAGCGCATGCAGTCCATGCTGCTGCGCCTGTCTGTGGCTGGCCCGGGGCCGCATGGTGCTCCTAAGCCGCACCCTGTATATGGCGATCAGCTCAGTGAGGAGGGTATCCCCGGTGTGCCGTCCGAAGGCCGTGTGCGCCTGCATTGGGAAGGCAGCCACATGGTGTTGGCCGATGGTGAGGTGGTGGGCTTGCGTCGCCCGCGCACCGAACTCACCGAGCTGGGCTATGGGCCCATGGGGCAGGTGTTGACCTCTGCCAGGGTGGGGCAGCCCGTGTATGGCTTGGGCCTGCTCGCGGCCGTGCCGGTCTCCAGTTTGCAGGCCATGGCGCGCGAAGCCAAGCCCGATGGGGTCAAGGGGCGGCTCAATCGGGTCTGGGATGTGGTCGAACGCCGCACGGCGGTGGGACGCTTCGGCTGGAAGGCCAGCCAACCCGACCTGCGCCAACAAGTCGCTGGAGCAATGATCGGTGACCTGGGCATCACCTCCAGCGTGTTTCCCCGGCAGAACTGCACACCGCGCCAAAGTGCCTGCCTCGCTGCCCCGCATGGGGGGCAGCCCGAGCTGAGCAATGAGCAACTCGATGATGTGATGGCCTACATGGCGCTGCTGGCCGTACCAGCCCGGCGTCATGTGGACGACACACCGGTGCGCATCGGGCAACTGCTGTTCCACACCAGTGGCTGTGCCGTTTGCCATCGGCCGGAGTTGACCACCGGTGGGCATAACTGGGCCCCGCTGGCGCAGCGGCGGATTGCACCGTACACCGACTTGCTGCTGCATGACATGGGTCCGGGCCTGGCTGACCAGCGGCCCGATTTCCGGGCCACGGGCCGGCAGTGGCGCACCCCCGCGCTGTGGGGGTTGGGCTTGGCCGATCTGGTGGGCGAATCCCCGGGCTACCTGCACGATGGCCGGGCCCGGGATCTGCAAGAGGCGATCCTGTGGCACGGCGGTGAGGCCTTGCCTGCACGACTGCGCTACGCAGCCTTGCCCAAACACGACCGAGAGGCGCTGCTGGCGTTTTTGCGTTCGCTGTGAGCGACCTTGGGGTCGCCAGAGCCGTGCTGCCAAGCCTGTACTGCCTCCGAAGGGCCCAGATGAGACGGGGCCGAGCGGGGGGGTATGCACAGAACTCAAGGAGGGAGGTCTCACGCGCGCATCTTCTGCTTGCAGAAATGCAAAAGACCGTGTTTGTACTGTTTCAAGCAAATCAGGCAACGTCGGAGAGGCAGGGCATGGTGGGGCCGCTGCGCTGCATCGGCAATACTGTGGTCCTTGCTCAGCCGGAGATCAATGTGCTCGATGACTCAGACCTGTTAAGCCATCCCATTCAGCAAAGAGAAAATGAATTCGGGCAAGTGATTGGCATGGCTGTGCCTACCAGTGACGGACGGTGGGCCGCACAGTCGAGGGTCATTGTGTTTGAGCGAGGCATGATCGGCTGGCCCGGGGCATTGCACGACGTTGTGGTGAGTGAGGGGCCATTTGCGGACACTGTGGAGGCCATCGAGGCGGCCATCCAGGCTGGAGAAGCGTTCCTCAATGCCAACGTCGCGGATTGACGCGGTTTCGCAGGCGATGCGCGCGGCGCACCGTTGAACACAACCCAATTCACATGAGCGGTGTCTGCCGCATCTGGCCACACAGCTGAACATTGGACAGCTGCCTAAAATGCGTCCACAAAGGAAAAAGCCCGCTATCAAAAAGACAGCGGGCTTTCCAGAGGCCTTGCGGCTTGATTTGGCTCCCCGACCTGCCGCAATTAATAACAAAAAGCGTTGAATTTGAATGGCCTCAAGCAGTGCCTGCGGTGGCCAGTGGAGGGCGGATCAGGTAGTCGATTTTGGGCGCCTATGTGATGATCCGTCACAGAGGAGGCGTCAAAAAATGGGAACCTGTCGATTCTGTGGAACAAGTGCTGGCCTGTTTCGTTCGGAACACAAGCATTGCAAGCAAGAAGATGATCTGAATCGCCAGCGAGAGGCGGATGCGCGCAGGGAGGCTGCCAAAGCGGATGCTGAGGCCAGGACCCGTGCTCGCGACGAGGCTGAGAGGAAAAAAGCCGAGTTGCTGGATTGGACTGTTGCTGCAATCCAACGCGAGGTAAATCTGGCAGAGGTGGAGCTGCACCTGCGCGATGAGATCGATCTGCACAAGCTGGACATTGGCCTGCTGAGGCCGACCCTGGTGACTGCCTTTGACCGTTTGGTCGAGGCTTACCTGGAAGATGGGGTCATCGATGAGGCGGAGGAGTCCCGCATCGTGGAGTTCAAAGACCGGTTTTTCTTCTCGGAGGCTGACCTGAACCTGCAGGGCAGCTACATGCGGGTCATCCGGTCTGCGGTGCTGCGCAAGGTGATGCAGGGAGACATGCCTGCCGTGGAGGTTGACCCTGCCTTTCCGATCAACTTTCAGAAGGGGGAGCAGCCCGCGTTCATTCTGCAGCCCTGCCGCTACCTGGAGGAGGTGACCAAGCGCCAGTTTGTCGGTGGCTCTCAGGGTGTGAGCGTCCGTGTGATGAGCGGGGTGTACTACCGGGTGGGGGCGTTCAAGGGCAGCCCGGTGATCACCAAGGAGACGCATGAGGTTGGCGTGGGCGCCCTGGTGCCCACAAACAAGCACCTGTACTGGGTCAATGCGCACAAGAGTGTGCGCATTCCGTACAGAAAAATCATCTCCATCAACCCCTTCAGCGATGGCATTGGCATCGTGAAGGAGGGGGTGACGGCCAAGCCGCAGTACTTCATCACCGAAGACGGGTGGTTCACCTACAACCTGGTGAAGAACTTGGCCGCGAACGCCTGACTTTGCTTGTTTTGAAGGACGCCACTCCATAGAGTGGGTTTCGCAGTCTGTGCAGGCTGCGATTACTCAGAGAGACTTGCCGGCATTGGCGTGAGCTGATGCCGGTTTTTTTGCGGCCAGCGCGGGCCCTTTTTTTGTCCGCCCGGGGGCGGGAGCATGCCGGGCATGGCAACTCGGCGCGACTGGACGGCGGCGCTGCACCAGGTCAACTTCCGGTGCGGGGTGTGCACGCGCAGTTTCACGAACGAGCCCGACCTGGTGGAGGATGAGCCCGAGCAGCCGCACCACCCCTACCGGTACTTTGCCCACTGCCCAGGCTGCGGCGCCCAGAACCAGCCCCAGGCTGCCTGGGAGCTGAACCTGATCAAGGCGCACCAGGCCAGCACCGGGCCCAAGACGCCCGAGGGCCTGGCCAAGGTGGCCAGGAACATTGCCGGCCACCCCACGCCCGAGGAGGCGCTGCGCACCCGCTTCAACGCCATGAAGCACGGGCTGACCGCGCGCACCGCGACCTACTTCCCGGCCAAGCCGGGGCGGTATGCCTTTTTCCAGCGCTGCGAGGTGGACCGTGTGTGGTGCAGCGAGCAGCCGGCCTGTGTGAAGCAGACCGAGATCTTCATGCTGCACCATGCCGCGCACGAGCAGCGCAACCCGCGCTTGCTGGCCGGCATCCACGCCGACCTGCAGGCGGCCCTGACGGCCACGCTGCAGATCTGCCTGCAGTCGGTGCTGGCCGATGGGGTGGTGCTCAAGACCCCCCGGGTGGAGCTGAGCAAGGAGGGCAGCATTGTGGAGATGGGCTGGACCGACCACCACGGCGAGTTCCACCGCATCTATGACCACGCGGCCAATCCGGCCTTCAAGCCCATTGCCGACCTGGTGAGCCGCCTGGGCCTGAGCACGGCCGACCTGGGCATGACGGTGCGTGCGGCGGATGCAGAAGAGGAGCGCCAGGCCGGCATGCTGCAGGCCAAGGATGTGGCCACCGAGGCGCTGGCCGACTTCAGCCAGCGCATGCTGGGCGTGATGCAGGGCGCGCGCGATCAGCTGGCCCGCGCCGACGCGGCCAAGAAGGCCGACCCGGTGTTCATTCAGCACCAGGCCAGCGGGGGAGACGCCTGATGGTGAGCACCGCGCGCCAACGCCAAAAGAGCAGCCTGGTGGCCGAGCGGGAGCTGATGCGCTATGCGGTGCCCGACCCTGAGACCGGCCTGCGGCCGCACGCGCTGTGGCACAAGCACGTGCACAACGTGGAGCTGGACGCCATGCAGGTCCTGAAGATGGCCGAGATGGATCTGCACCCGAACACGGTGGATTTTTCTTGCCGGCGCACGGGCAAGACCTTCAACAAGGAGATCTACAACCTGGAGGACCTGGCCACACGCCCCCACCAGCAATGCGGCATCGTGGCGCCGCGCCAGCAGCAGAGCCAGAACAACCTGAACTACATGACGGACGCGATCCGCCGCAGCCCGATGCTGAGCGCGTTCGTCGACTACCAGCAGGGCCGCCCGCAGCTCAAGGACACCGGGTTCACGTTTGTGAACCACAGCGGCGCCGCGGCCTACGGGATCATGAGCCAGGTGGACGGCGACTCGCTGACCATCGCCAGCCTGGAAGAGACCGACGACATGCCGCAAGAGCGGCTGATGAGCCGGTTTTTGCCTATGCTGGGGGCTGCCCGCCGCCCGGGGGTGACGCGCGACCCGGAGCTGTTCAAGCCGCGGATCCGCGTGACCGGGGTGTACAAGGGCGCCGACGTGCTGGCCCGGCTCATTGCCACCGGCCAGTACCACATCTTGCCCTCGGTGGATGTGCACCTGGGCATACAGATGGGCATGGTGCCCCGGGTGTGGGCCGAGAGCATGCGCGAGCAACTGCCCTCGGAGGAGTACCTGCGGCAGTTTTTGTGCATGAACATCCAGGCCCGCAACTGGATCTGGGAGCTGCACATCAAGCGGGCCGGGGCCCTGGGCCTGCAGGCCGGCCTGGAGCGCGCGGAGCCCCTGCCAGGCCTGCGCTACAAGCGGCGCGGGCTGATCGGCTTTGGGTACGACCACACGGGCCATGGCGAGAGGCCCGAGGCCTCCAAGAGCGCGCTGGTGGTGAGCGAGGTGCTGGGCAACTGGCTGACCTTCCCCTACGTGCGGCTGTGGCCACCGGGCGTGAGCGACCCCACCTTGCGCCGCGACCTGGTGGCCGCCTGGGATTATTTTCGGCCGGACTACGCCATTGGCGACGCCTACGGCGTGGGCATGCTCACCGCCGTCAATGACGACCTGTTCGCCAAGGGCCTGACCCATGTGAACCGCGAGACCGTGAACGACGGCGAGAGCAACGCCAGCGCCTGGAGCCAATGGCCGTTCGCCCCCATGCGCTTCGAGGGCATGACCAAGCATGTGATGGCCAGCGCGCTGCGCGAGGCGTTTCACAACAACCGGGCTGCCTACCCCTACGTGGACACCGGCTGGGAGCAGGAAGCGCCCGAGTGGCTGGCCTTCGTGCGCCAGATGGGGAACATGCAGGCCCTGCCCACCAAGGCCAGTTACAGCAGCTTCAAGATGGCCGACCAGCACATTGGCGACGACCTGTTCGACGCCGCGTGTGCCTCGGTGTACGCGCTGCTGACCCGCGGCATGGCCGATGCCCCGCCGGTGATCGAGAGCCGCGCGCTCAGCCGGTCCGCGCTGCTTTCCCAGGCCCTGCCGAATTACCAATAGGACCCCCCATGGATGACAAAGACCTTCCCACCAGCGACGGCCTGGCCCGCGAGCGGGTGACCCGCATCATCGACTTCAAGCTGCCGCTGTCTTACATCCTGAGCGCCCTGGCCGGGCTGGCGGCCGTGCTCATTGGCATGTGGACCACGCTGGGCCAGGTCAGCCGAGACCTGAGCGATCTGCAGGTGAGCGTGAAAGGCGGCAACACCCAGGTGGCCGCGATCGACCGTGAGATGGCCCGCCTGCAGTGGCGGGTGGAGCTGCTCGAAAAAAACCCGGTCTTGCGCATCGAGGTGCCGCCCCCACCAGGCCGGCGCTGACCCGTTACCCCCCCTCAAGGAGAACTGCATGCGTTTTCGCACCCTCTTCATTCTGGGCGGCTCGGCCGCCGTGCTTGGGGCCCTGCTGCTGACCGACCCCGACAAGGGCGCCAGCACCGGTGCCTGGCTGATGCAGGTGGCCTCTGTCGTGGTGGCTGTGGCCCTGGCCCACGTGGCCCGCAAGGCCCTGTTTGACTACCCCGAGGCCGACATGGGCGAGCTGGCCGGCAAGGCCATGACCCACCCGGTGGGCGCGGCCATTGTGTTTGCGGCCATCTGCCTGGTGCTCTATGGCCTGCTGGGGCTGTTTGGCCGGGCCGCGCAGGCGCAGGATGTGCGCACCTACGTGCCCCCCCCGGCACGCACCCTGCTGCCCCTGCTGGCGCGTGAGCAGCGCACCCACTGGCCCGGCCACCCGCAGCCGGCCACCCTGGCCGCCCTGGTGGAGCACGAGAGCTGCATCACGCTGACCCACCCACGCTGCTGGAACCCTGCCAGCCGCCTGAAAACCGCCCGGGAGGAGGGCGCCGGCCTGGGCCAGATCACCCGGGCCTGGCGCGCAGACGGTACGCTGCGCTTTGACGCCCTGACCGAGCTGCGCAGCCGCCACCCGGCCCTGGCCGGCTGGAGCTGGGACAACGTGTACCGCCGCCCCGACCTGCAGCTGCGCGCGGTGGTGCTCATGGGCCTGGAGCTGGACCGCTCCCTGGCGGCCGTGGTGCCCGACCGCCTGGCCCGGCTGGACTTTGTGGACGCCGCCTACAACGGTGGCCGCGCCGGCGTGCTGGCCGAGCGACGGGCCTGCGCCCTGGCCAGCGGCTGTGACCCGGGCCAATGGTTTGGGCATGTGGAGCGCCACTGCCTCAAGAGCAAGGCCGCCCTGTACGGCCAGCGCAGCGCCTGCGACATCAATCGCCACCACGTGGCCGACGTGCGCCGGGTGCGCACCCCCAAGTACCAGGGGTTGCTGTGAAGCCGGTGCTGATCGTGCTGGCCTGCAGCCTGGTGGTGAACCTGTTCCTGTGGGACGCCCAGACCAAGGCGGTGCGCCAGGCCGCCGAGGCCAAAGAGTCGGCCCGCCAGGCCAAAGCCGCTGCCGACGCCTGCACCGACAGTGTGGAAGGCCTGCAGGCCCAGGCCCGGCAGCGGGCGGCCCAAGCCCGGCCCAAGGTGGAGGCCGCGCGCGACGGCATGGCCCGGGCCACCCGCAACGCCTACGAGCTGCTGGCCTCACCGCCGGCGGTAGCAGGCGACGACTGCGGCAGCGCCCGCGTGCGCATTGACCAATGGCTGGACCGGCGCCAGCCCAGCGCGCCATGAAGCGGCTGCTGCTGCTGGCCGCACTGGCCCCGCTGCTGACAGGCTGCCTGGCCACCCTGGGCGGCACCCAGGTGGTGAAAGTGGCCGTGCCCGTGCCCTGCGAGGCACAAGAGCCGGCCCGACCTGCCATGCCCACCGAGCGCCTGCGCGTGGGCGTGGGGGTGGAGGCGTTTGTGAAGGCCGCACAGGCCGAGCTGGACCTGCGCGAGGCCTACGAGCTGCAGCTGCGCCTGGCGCTGCAGCTGTGCATTGCCCCGGTGGAGGGGGGGAGCCCACCATGAGCCTGTTTCAGCGCGCCGCCCAGGGGATTGGCGAGATGTGGCGGACCGTTTTCCCATCCGCGGGCCGGCCCTCTGGCGAGAGGGGGGTGCGAGTGCCCGGCGATGTGGCTTTGCAGCGCTTGCTCAAGACCATGTTTGTCGACCACGAGCGGCGCTCACTGGTGAACCTGGTGCGGCAGATGGACCTGCAGGATGGCCGGGTCAAGCGGGTGCACAACCGGACGGCGCGCGACACCATCCGAGGCGGGCTGGTGCTGCAGCTCAGCGAGAAGAGCAGCAGCCAGACCCTGAAGGACGAATGGGCGCGGTTCGCCAGCCGTTTGCAGCTCAGCAGCAGCGAAAAGCTCAAGAGCGATGCCAGAGGCTTTTTGATGGAGGGCAACCTGGCATTGCAGCTGGTGCTGGACGCCGATGCCCCACAGGTGCTGGCAGCCATTCGGATGCCCAGCGACACGCTGGTGCCCATGGTGGACCTGAGTGGGCGCTTTTTGGACCCGGCCAACGCCTGGGAGCAGCGCGATGTGACCACCGGCCAGGTGCAAGCCCGGTTTGCCGCCTGGCAGATGGGCATGGCGCGCCTGGACCCCGACAACTTCGACGACATGGGCAGCATGGGCCGCCCGCTGCTCGATGCCTGCGCCACCACGTGGCGCAAGCTGGTGGCCACCGAGGAGGACCTGGTGATCCGCCGGCATTTCCGCGCGCCGCTGCGCATGGCGCACGTGCTGGAAGGGGCGGACGAGACCGAGATCCAGCGGTACCGCAAGCGCACCGAGGGCGAGAAGGGCGAGATCGCCACCGACTACTACCTCAACCGCCGAGGCGGTGTGCAAGCCGTGCAGGGGGATGCCACGCTGGGCGACATTGGCGACGTGGTGCACCTGCTGGACACATTCTTTGCCGGCTCGCCTGCGCCCAAGGGCCTGTTTGGCTACGTGGGTGACCTGAGCCGCGACATCCTCGAGGACCTGAAGCGCGACTACTACGACGAGGTGGATGGCGTGCAGGACTGCCTGGCCGGCGTTTACGCCTTTGGGTTCCGGATCCACCTGCTGTTCCGTGGCATTGACCCGGCGCCAGACGAGTTCACGCTGCGCTTTGCCCAGCGTCGCACGGAAACTGCCAACCAGGTGGCTGACCTCGCGCTCAAGTACATGGCCCTGGGCCTGCCGGATGACTGGATCCTGGAAGAGATGGCGATCGACCCTGACCGCATTGCCCGCATGCGCAAGAACGAGGCCGCCCGGGGCGACCCATACCCAGACCCCACGCGGGCCAACCGCGGCAATGC
>CAZKDU010000069.1:0-8849 GCA_964551485.1 uncultured Burkholderiaceae bacterium | reverse complement strand
TCCTGCTCGACGCGCTGCAGTACGGCGCGCCGCCGCACGGTGGCCTGGCCTTCGGCCTGGACCGCCTGGTCACGCTCATGACCAAGGCCGAGTCCATCCGCGACGTGATCGCTTTCCCCAAGACCCAGCGCGCCCAATGCCTGCTGACCCAGGCCCCGAGCCTGGTCGACGAGAAGCAGCTGCGCGAGCTGCACATCAAGCTGCGCAACCCGCAGCCGCTGGCGGCAGACTGAGCCCAGGGCGCAAGGCCCCCCAGCCCACACGGCAGGTCCTTCACGGGCCTGCCGTTTTCTTTTCTGGCCATTGGTGCGGTGTGCGGCCAAGGCCTTCGCGACCTGGGGTGCCAGCCCGCCTGCCCCGGCCTGCATGGACCCCTTGCCCTGTGGAGGCTGACGTTGGCGCCTTGGCATGCACGGCTGCCAGCCGTGGGCCAGAACCGACGGCCATGGGGTGGTCAAACGTCACCCGCATGCGCTAGCATGGTCTGATGCCCATTGCCACCATGCCTTTGCTTTTTTGGCCTCGTCTGCGCAGCTGCGGCCTGGCCCTGGTGGCCTGCGCCGGGCTGTTGCTGTCCGGGTGTGGCGGTGGTGGAGGGGCCGGTGGCAGCCCGGTGCCCACCGGACCCACGGTCACGGCCATGCCGCAGGCCCAGACCGTGGTCGAGGGGCAGTCGGCCCGTTTCACGGTGCAGGCCAGTGCCGCCGGCGCGGTGCTGAGCTACCAGTGGCAGCGCAACGGGGTGGACATTGCCGGCGCCACCGAGGCGAGCTACGCCACCCCGGCCCTGGCCGCGGCCGACAGCGGCAACGCCTACCGGGTGCGCGTGAGTGTTGGCGGGGCCAGCAGCGTGTCGGCCGAGGCCCGCGCCACCGTGCTGGCCGACACGGCCACGCCGGCGGCCGAGGTGCAGAGCGTGGCGCCGTCGGTGGTGGAGTCCGGGCAGAGCGATGCCTTCGGCCTGCACCTGGTGGCGCGCAACCCCGCGGTGTCGCCGAATGGCCTGCTGTTCGTGTTTTTCCCTGGCACCGGGGCCCAGCCCACGCACTACCGGCTGATCCTGCAGGCCGCGGCCCACAACGGCTTTGCGGCCATCGGCCTGGCCTACCCCAACGAGGCCACGGTCAGCGGCGCCTGCCAGGCCGTGGCCGACCCCGACTGCACCCGCCTGCTGCGCGACGAAACCCTGAACGGCACCGACGTCTCGGCCCAGGTGGTGGTGACGCCGGCCAACAGCGTGCGCCACCGCCTGACTACCTTGCTGGCCTGGCTGGCCAGCCAGCAGCCGCAGGCCGGCTGGGGGCGTTTTCTTGACGCCACGGGCCAGCCGCGCTGGTCGCTGCTGCGGGCGGCCGGCCATTCGCAGGGTGGTGGCACGGCGGTGCACCTAGCGAAGGTCGAGGGGCTGGACCGCGCCTGCTTTTTTGCCGCCCCAGGCGACAGCACCCCGGCCGGTGCGGTGGCGCCCTGGGTGGCGGCCGCCGGCGCCACGCCGGCGCAGCGGCTCTATAGTTTTGCCCATGTGCAGGACGGCATCATCCCCAACGCGCTGCTGCTGGCCGAGTGGGAGGCGCTGCAGCTCGGTGGCTTCGGGCCCGTCGCCTCGGTCGATAACGCCGCGCCGCCCTACGCCGGCAGCCACCGCCTGCTGACCAGTGTGCCGCGTGGCAACCTGCTCACGCCGGCCGGCCTGGCGTTCCACAACCTGCCGGTGGTGGACGCCTTCACCCCGCTGGACGGCAGTGGCCTGCCCAGCCTGCGCCGGGTCTGGCAGACCCTGTGCCTGGTGCCGTGAGCGTTCAGGCCGTGCGCTTCAAGGTCCCGCAATCGGTGCTGGTGGTGATCCACACCCCCGAGCTGCAGGTGCTGCTGATCCGGCGCACCGACGCCGGCACCTGGCAGTCGGTCACCGGCAGCAAGGACCACGAGGCCGAGGACTTTCGCGCCACCGCCGTGCGCGAGGTGTGGGAGGAAACCGGGCTGGACTGCGGCCCGGCCAGTGCCTGGCACGGGGCGCTGCACGACTGGTGGCTGGAGAACGTGTACGACATCTACCCGCGCTGGCTGCACCGCTACGCCCCTGGCGTGACGCGCAACACCGAGCGGGTGTTCGGCCTGTGTGTGCCAGAAGGCACGCCGGTGCACCTGAACCCGCGCGAGCACACGGCCCACCAGTGGCTGCCGCACCACGCCGCGGCCGACCTGTGTTTCTCGCCCTCGAACGCCGAGGCCATCCTGATGCTGCCGCACCTGCGCGCCGGGGACGCAGCGCCGGTTCACGGTCTCGCCGGGGATCGTGCATAGGCGCTGGGCTGCACGGGCTTTTGCGGTAAGGTTGCCTGCATGAGCATCTTGCGCGTGGCCACCTACAACATCCACAAAGGCGTGCAAGGCATCGGGCCGCGCCGGCGCCTGGAGATCCACAACCTCGGCCATGCCGTGGAGCAGCTTGACGCCGACATCGTCTGCCTGCAGGAGGTGCGCAAGCTGCACCGGCGCGAGGAGCGCCACTTCTCGCGCTGGCCCGAGCTGGCCCAGGCCGACTTCCTGGCGCCCGAGGGCTACGAGGCGGTGTACCGCACCAACGCCGTCACGCGGCACGGCGAGCACGGCAACGCGCTGCTGTCGCGCTGGCCGGTGCTGGACCACCAGCACGAGGACATGTCCGACCACCGCTTCGAGCAGCGTGGCCTGCTGCACGTGGAGGTGCTGGTGATGGGCGAGCCGGTGCACGTGGTGGTGGTGCACCTGGGGCTGATCCCGGCCAGCCGCGGGCGCCAGCTGGTGCAGCTGCAGGACTTCCTGGCGCGCGAGGTGCCGGCCCGGGCGAGGCTGGTGGTGGCCGGCGACTTCAACGACTGGGGCCAGCGCAGCGCGCGCGCCATGCGTGCCGTGGGCCTGGTGAGCTTCGAGGGTGCGCGCGTGCCCACCTACCCGGCGCGCCTGCCGCTGGCCCAGCTCGACCAGGTCTATGCGCGCGGGCTGGTGCCGCTGGGCCTGCACGTGCCGCGCGGGCGCATCTGGTGGCGCATGTCCGACCACCTGCCGCTCATCGCCGAGTTCCGGTTCTGAGCCATGAGCCATCTGGTGCCGGGCCATCGCCTGCAGCTGCTCGAAGGCAGTCGGGCGTATTTCCCGGCCCTGGTCGAGGCCATGGACGCGGCCCACGAGGAGGTGCGTCTGGAGACCTATATCTTCGACGTCACTGGGGCGGGTGCCGAGGTGGCCGAGGCCCTGCTGCGCACGGCCGCGCGTGGCGTGGCCACCTACCTGGTGGTGGACGGTGTGGGCACCGGCCCGCTGCCCGAGGCCTGGGCGCAGCGTTTCACCGAGGCCGGGGTGCGCTGGCACGTCTATGCCCCGCCCGGGCCGCTCGGCCTGCTGGTGCCGCGGCACTGGCGACGCCTGCACCGCAAGCTCTGCGTGGTCGACCGGCGCGTGGCGTTCTGCGGCGGCATCAACATCCTGGACGATCTGCACGACCCCAACCACGGCGTGCTCGAGCACCCGCGGCTGGATTTCGCAGTGGCTCTGCAGGGGCCGCTGGTGGCCCAGGTGCACCAGGTCATGACCGCGCTGTGGTGGCGCACCCAGGTGCTGCGCCGGGTGCGCCAGCACGACCTGCCGGCGGCCCTGCAGGCCTTGCGCGCCGCCACCCGGCCCAGCCCCAAGCCGGCCCGCGCCGAGACCGCAGGTGCGCGCGCCATGCTGCTGCTGCGCGACAACCTGCGTTACCGCAACCGCATCGAACAGGCCTACCTCAAGGCCATTGGCGCAGCACGCCGCGAGGTCGTGATCGCCAACGCCTATTTCCTGCCCGGCGGCAGGCTGCGCCGCGCGCTGGTGCTGGCGGCGCGGCGTGGGGTGCGGGTGCGGCTGCTGCTGCAGGGCCGCTACGAGTACTTCATGCAGTACCACGCCAGCCGCCCGGTGTACGGCCAGCTGCTGACCGCCGGGGTGGAGATCCACGAGTACGCGCCCAGCTTCCTGCATGCCAAGGTGGCGGTGATCGACGGGCACTGGGCCACCATCGGTTCCTCCAACCTCGACCCGCTGAGCCTGCTGCTCGCGCGCGAGGCCAACGTGGTGCTGGACGACCCGGTCTTCTGCGCCGCGCTGCTGGCGCGGCTGGGTCAGGCCATGCAGGCTGGCCAGCACATCGACCCGCAAGCGATCGCGCGCCGCCCCTGGCACCAGCGCGCGCTGGACCGTGTGGCCTTCGGCCTGATGCGGCTGGCCCTGTTCCTGACCGGCAAGCGCTACTGAGCGCGGCCGGCTACCGTGGCTACGGTCGCGCCGCAGGTGCCCAGGTTCATGTCGGTCGCTCCTGAATTGATAGCATTCGAAGTCCATTCGACAAGGGTTGGGACTCTAAAACGTGTGTGGCCAATCGCTGGTAACATGGCCTCATGTTGACCACCCAGCCAAGCACCATGAAACCTGCCGATGCGGACGAGGGCGTGCCGGTCTCTGTGAAGATCCGCCAGCGCATCGTGGCGGCGCGCAAGCGCTTCAACGCCAACGACAACATTGCCGACTTTGTGCTGCCGGGCGAGCTGGAGCAGCTGCTGGACGAGGTCACGCTCAAGATGGAGGGCGTGCTCAGCAGCCTGGTGATTGACACCGAGCGCGACCACAACACCAGCGACACCGCGCGCCGCGTGGCCAAGATGTATGTCAACGAGGTCTTCAAGGGCCGCTTCGTCAAGGCCCCGACCATCACCGAGTTTCCCAACGCCGAGCACCTGAACGAGCTGATGATCGTTGGCCCGATCACCGTGCGCAGCGCCTGCAGCCACCACTTCTGCCCGGTGATCGGCAAGGTCTGGATCGGCGTCCTGCCCAACGAGCACACCAACGTGATCGGCCTGTCCAAGTACGCGCGCCTGGCCGAGTGGGTGATGGGCCGTCCGCAGATTCAGGAAGAAGCCGTGGTGCAGCTGGCCGATCTGATCATGGAAAAAACCCAACCTGATGGCCTGGCCATCGTCATGGAGGCCAGCCACTACTGCATGGCCTGGCGCGGTGTCAAGGACATGGACAGCAAGATGATCAACTCGGTCATGCGCGGCGTGTTCCTCAAAGACTCCAACCTGCGCCGCGAGTTTTTGGCGCTGATCCCGCAAAAGGGCTGAGGCCATGCTGGTGCGCCTGCTCTATGCCAGCCGCGCGGTCGACCCGAGCGCCGAGGCCATCGAGGCCATCCTGACGCAGTCGCGCCAGTTCAATCCGACCTGCGGCATCACCGGCATCCTGTGTTACGGCGGCGGTATTTTCCTGCAGGCCATCGAAGGCGGACGCCGCGCGGTCAGCGAGCTGTATGGCCACATCCAGCGCGACATGCGCCACAAGGACGTGGTGCTGCTGCATTACGAGGAAATCTCCGAGCGCCGCTTCGGTGGCTGGACCATGGGCCAGGTCAACCTCTCCAAGATCAACACCACCATTCTGCTCAAGTACTCGGAGCGGCCCGAGCTCGACCCGTACGCGGTCTCGGGCAGGGTGTCGCTGGCCCTGCTCGAGGAGCTGATGGCCACGGCCTCCATCATCGGCCGCGCCTGAGCGGCCCGAGCCGAGCTCATCGCCCGTGCCGGCCTCGGCCCTTGCCCTGGTGCTGCTGGCCGGGCTGATCCACGCCAGCTGGAACATCGCCGCCAAGAAGGCCGGTGGTGACGCGCGCTTTGCCAGCTTCACCGCGCTGGTGATGATGGTGGTGTGGGCGCCGCTCGGCCTGTGGCTGGGCTGGCAGCAGGTGCCGGCCTGGGGCCAGACCGAATGGGCGCTGGTGGTGGCCAGCGGCGTGCTGCATGTGGCCTATTACGTGATCCTGTTGCGCGGCTACCGCCTGGCCGACCTGACCGTGGTCTACCCGCTGGCGCGCGGCTCGGGTCCGCTGCTGTCCTCGCTGGTGGCGCTGCTGCTGCTCGGCGAACAGGCCTCGGTGCTGGGCGGACTCGGCGTGGCGGGGGTGGTGATCGGGGTGTTCCTGATCGCGGGCGGGCCTGCGCTGTTCCGCGCCGCACACGACCCGGCGCGGCGCCAGCGCACCCTGCGCGGCCTGGGGTATGGCGGGCTCACCGGCGTGTTCATTGCCAGCTACACCGTGGTCGACGGGTACGCCGTCAAGTGGCTGCTGATGTCGCCCATCCTGGTCGACTACATGGGCAACTTCGTGCGCGTGGCGCTGCTGCTGCCGGCGGTGCTGCGCGACCGCCCAGCCGCCGCCTGCCTGTGGCGGCGCCAATGGCGTCATGCGCTCCTGGTTGGCTGCATCAGCCCGGTGTCCTACGTGCTGGTACTCTACGCCCTGCACCTGGCACCGCTGTCGCACGTGGCGCCGGCGCGCGAGGTCTCCATGCTGTTCGCCGCGCTGATCGGCGGCCACCTGCTGGGCGAAGGCGACCGCGGCCCGCGCGTGCTGGGCGCGCTGTGCATCGCCGCCGGTGTGGTGGCGCTGGCGTTCGGCTGAGGGCCCGCATGACTGCCGGCGTGCCTGCGTCCCCCGGCTCGGTCCCGGCCCCTGCGGTGGCACCGCTGCTGCTGGGCTGTGACTTCTCCAGCAGCCCCAGCGCCCGCAAGCCCATCGTATTGGCCCTCGGAGCCTTGTCGCATGGGCGTGTGATGCTCTCAGCATGGGAGCAGATGAGCACGCTGGAGGCCTGGGCCGAGTGGCTGGCCAGGCCTGGCGACTGGGTGGGTGGGTTCGACCTGCCGTTTGGCCTGCCACGCGAACTGGTGCTGAAGCTGGGCTGGCCCACCGACTGGGAGAACTGCCTGCGTCACTACGCTCGCCTGAGCCGGGCCGAGGTGCGTGCCACCTTCGCCGCGTTCTGCGCGGCGCGCCCGGCTGGGGCCAAGTTTGCCCACCGCGCCACCGACCGACCGGCGGGTTCCAGCCCGTCGATGAAATGGGTCAACCCGCCCGTGGCCTACATGCTGCACGCCGGTGTGCCCCGCCTGCTGGCGGCAGGCGTGACCCTGCCCGGTCTGCACCCCGGGGCACCCGACAACCGCGACGCCAGTGGCGCACCGCGCCGGGTGGCCCTGGAGGCCTACCCTGGCCTGCTGGCGCGTGAGGTGCTGGGCACGCGGTCCTACAAAAGCGACGAGCGGGCCCGGCAGACGCCCGAGCGGCTGATTGCCCGCAAGGACCTGGTGCACGCGCTCGAGCAGGGGCTGGGCCCGGCTGGGCAGCCGCTGCGGCTGGGGCTGCGCCTAAAGCTCAGCCACGCCCAGCGTGACACTCTGGTCGACGACGCCAGCGGCGACCGCCTGGACGCCGTGCTCTGCCTGATGCAGGCGGCCTGGGCCTGGGACCAGCACCGGCGCGGCGCGCCGATGTATGGCCTGCCCACCGACCTGGACCCACTGGAGGGCTGGATCCTAACGGCCTGAGCGGCCGCGCCGTTCAGCGTTCGGTTTCCAGGTCCGGGATGCGGTTGAAGGCAATGCGCATGGGGGCGTGGTCCCGTGCCGTGTGTGCGCTGCCGAAGTACAGGGCGTTCTTGCCATGCACACGGTTCACCTCGTCCATGGCCGCGTACAGCCGGCTGCGGTCGCGCTGCGGGGCGACAGGGCGGTGCGGGGTTGCGCCATCGATGCCGGGCACGGGGGCATACAGGCCATGGCGTGCGGCGCGCAGATCGTCGGGCGTCGGGTCGAACAGCGACGGGGTGTGCAGCCGGGCTGGCACCAGTCCGTGCAGGGTCAACCCCACCACCTGCGGTCTGGCCAGGTGCTGCAGGCCGCTATGCCAGAGCGTGTGCAGCGCGTGCAGCAGCAGCGCCGTATCCTGGGTCTCGCCGAAACGCGTGTCGCGCTGGGCGCTGGCACCCTGAGCCCGGCGCGGACCAGCGTGCACGAAGACCAGCAGGGCTGTGGCGTACAGGCCCTGCTTGCGCAGGCGCATGGCCGCCTTTTGCACCAGGCGATTCAGCACAGCCAGGGCGTGGTCGGGCTGGCGCATGGTCGGCGGCATCACGTGCGAATGCCCGATGGAGCGCGTCGGGCTGCTGCGCGGGGCGTACCACTGGCCACGCAGCTTGTCATACATCTCGTCCCCCGCCACGCTTCCCCAGGCCTGGCGCAGCAGCGGGCGCGGCGCCGCATACAGGGCCTGCACCGTGGTGATGCCGCAGCGCTGCAGGCGTGCCCGCATGCGCGGGCCGATGCCCGTGAAGTCACCGAGGGCCAGACCATAGAGCTGCTCGGGCAGGTCCTGCGCCTGCAGCAGCGTCAGGCCATCGGGTTTGTGCATGTCCGAGGCCAGCTTGCCCAGCAAGGTGTTGGGGGCGATGCCGATCGAGCAGCGCAGGCATTCGCCCAACTGTTCATGAATGACCTGCTTGACCTGGCGCGCCAGGGCCAGGGCGCGCTGCGGCTGGCACCAGGCGCCGGTCAGCTCGCATTCCATTTCGTCGATGGACAGCACCTGGCGCACTGGTGCCACCCGATCCACTGCGGCGATCGCCCGGTGGTGCACATCCACGTACAGTGCCTGGCGTGCTTCCACCAGGGTGATGTCAGGGCAGAGCCGGCGTGCATCGGCCACCGAGGTGCCGGTGCGCACCCCATGGGCCTTGGCCTCGTAGCTGGCTGCAATGCAGCAGGTGGTGTCGGCCATCAGCGGAACCACGCCCACCGGCCGGCCCCGCAGGTGAGGGCTGTGCTGCTGCTCCACCGAGGCGAAGTAGGCGTTGAAATCAATGAACAGGCTGCGCAGCATCGACAAGAATGGTGGCTGTAATTTCATACAGTCTATGCGCCCTCCAAACTTTTTTCAAATTTCTCCAATGTGTGTTCGAATTCCTTGATTTTTCGTACTACAATAGCGGGCTTCGCTGCTTAAA
>CAZKDU010000068.1:0-8860 GCA_964551485.1 uncultured Burkholderiaceae bacterium | reverse complement strand
TGGGCGAGCTCGAAGCCGTGGGCACCATGGGGTTTCGCGGCGAGGCCCTGGCCGCCATCCACTCCATTGCCGAGCTGTCGCTGCTCTCGCGCACGGCCGACCAGCCGCACGCCTGGCTGCTTGACGGCCGCAGCGGCGAGCTGCGCCCGGCCGCGCGCAGCGTGGGCACCACGGTGGAGGTGAAAGAGCTGTTCTACGCCACACCGGCCCGCCGCAAGTTCCTCAAAAGCGACGCCACCGAGCTGGCACACTGCATCGAGGCCGTGCGCCGCCACGCCCTGGCCCGACCCGAGGTGGGCTTTGCCATCTGGCACGAGGGCAAGCTCATCGAACAATGGCGCGCCGCCACGCCAGAGGCCAGCGCCCAGGACAGCACCAGCCAGCGCCTGGCCGACGTGCTGGGCGCCGACTTTCTGGCGCGCTCGGTGGTGGTGGACCACCGCGCCGGCCCGCTGCGCGTCTGGGGCCGCGCCGGCATTCCCGACGCCGCGCGCGCCCGCGCCGACCAGCAGTTTGCCTACGTCAACGGCCGCTACGTGCGCGACAAGGTCATCACCCACGCCGCGCGCAGCGCCTACGAAGACGTGCTGCACGGCCAGCGCCAGCCGGTGTATGCGCTGCAACTGGAGATTGACCCGTCCCGGGTGGACGTGAACGTGCACCCCACCAAGATCGAGGTGCGCTTTCGCGACAGCCGCGAGGTGCACCAGGCTGTGCGCCACGCACTGGAAAACGCCCTGGCCGCCTCGCGCGCCGTCGCCCTGGCCACCCCGGCCAGCCCAGTGTGGCCCCCCTCCCTCTCAAACGAACCCAGCCCTTCCAGCCTGCCCGGCCTGGGCAGCGACCCTGCCGCACTGGCCACCCCCGCCCTGCCCGCCAGCGCTGGCTGGGCCCAGGCCGCCATGCGCTGGGATGCCCCAGCCGGTAGCCACACCCCAACCGCCTGGCCCGCTGCCGAACGGCAGGCCCCGTGGGCACCGGCCACCACGGGCAGCGGCGCGGCCGCGGCCTCATCCAGCCCAGCCGACCCCACGGCCCCCACACCGGCGGCCCTGGCCGCCTGGGGCCAGCCCACCCCCCCCCAGGGGCCCGGGCCCGGCCTGGCCCATACCGCCACCACCCTGGCAGGGGCCCATGGCACCAGCGAGCCAGACACGGTGTGGCCGCTGGGCCGCGCCATTGCGCAATTGCATGGCGTGTACATCTTGGCCGAGAACCGGCATGGCCTGGTCATTGTGGACATGCACGCCGCGCACGAGCGCATCGTCTACGAGCGGCTCAAGGCCCAGCAGGCGCAGGCGCCCGACGCCGCCCTGGCCAGCCAGCCGCTGCTGATTCCGGCCACCTTTGCCGCCACCCCCACCGAGGTGGCCACCGCCGAGGCCCACGCCGAGGTGCTGCGCACCCTGGGCCTGGAGGTCACGCCGTTTTCACCCAAGACCCTGGCCGTGCGCGCCGTGCCCAGCAGCCTGGCCCAGGGCGACGCGGTGGAACTGGCGCGCGGCGTGCTGGCCGAGCTGGCCGCCCACGACGCCAGCACCGTGGTGCAGCGCGCCCGCAACGAACTGCTGGCCACCATGGCCTGCCACGGCGCCGTGCGCGCCAACCGCCGCCTGACGATGGACGAAATGAACGCCCTGCTGCGCCAGATGGAAGCCACCGAACGCGCCGACCAGTGCAACCACGGCCGCCCAACCTGGCGGCAGTTGGGCATGAAGGAACTGGATGCGCTGTTTTTGCGGGGGCGGTGAGGTTGGTTGCTGGGTGCGGTTTCGACCCTTAGCGGTCCAAATGGAGTGCGGATTCAGCCCCCGGAAGCTATCACTCAACGTTAGAGCCTGTTCAAAGTCTGCCCGATGGTGTGAGAAGCTCTGGGGGTGAGAAAGAGCTATCCGAGCGACATCAGTCGCGAACAATTCGAGGCCATCAAGGCGCTGTTGGAGAGCGCGCGCGCAGGAAGACTGCGCCGCGCAGGGTGGATTTGTACGAGGTGTTCTGTGCAGTGCTGTACCTGCTCAGAAGCGGTTGCCAGTGGCGCATGCTGCCCGAGGAGTTTCCAAAGTGGCGCACTGTGCATGCGTACTTTGCGATCTGGAGTGAGCCGCGTGAGGGTGGCAGCCTGCTGGAGCAGGCTTTAAAAAAATCAGGTTGGCGTGGCCCGAAAGAAACTGGGGCGCAACGCCTCAAGCACGTTCTTGGTCGTGGACGCACAGAGAGTGAAGAACACAGACACGGCGGTCTTGAAGGGCTATGACGCGGGCAA
Organism: uncultured Burkholderiaceae bacterium; assembly: GCA_964551485.1. Taxonomy (GTDB): domain Bacteria; phylum Pseudomonadota; class Gammaproteobacteria; order Burkholderiales; family Burkholderiaceae_C; genus CAZKDU01. Next base: position 6,597 of record CAZKDU010000068.1, on the reverse strand, counting down.
AAAGATCTCGGGCATCAAGCGCCACATTGCGGTAGACACACAGGGTTTGCCGCATGCTATTGCGGTAACCACCGCAGAGGTGACGGACCGCAAAGGGGCCTTGCGGGCACTGCAGCGCTGCAAACCAGCGCTGGACCAGGTGCAGGCCCTGCTGTGTGACAGCGGCTATGTGGGCAAGCCATTTGCCCAGTGCGTCCAAGACCTTCTGGGTGGACACGTCGCTGTGCAAATTGCCAAGCGCCGTGAGCTGCATACGTTCAAGGTTATGCCACAACGCTGGGTGGTTGAGCGCAGCTTCGCGTGGCTGGAGAAGAACAGGCGGTTGTGGAAGAACTGCGAGAGGCTGCTCAACACCAGCCTGCAATTCATCCACTTGGCGTTCTTGGCTCTACTGCTCAAAAGACTTTGAACAGGCTCTTAGAGCTCAGCGGCGGCCGAAGGCCGTCCGCTGCAATGAAGGGTTAGCCGTCACTCGGCCGTTCCTTGAACAAGATCGAGCGCCTCTCGATAGAGAAATGGCACCCAAAATGCGGGCGCTTGCTTTGTCCCTCGCTGCTCGAAAAATCCTATCGCTACCAGTTGCACCGCGCGTCCTGTCGATTGTTCCGTCGAGAGCCCCCATATCTGAGCAAGCGTCTCCGGCGTCTGGAGGGTCTTCTCGCCCTTCAACATCTCCAGCCACGGCTTTTGCTCTGAGTGTTCGGCGTACAGTGTTTGCTCAAGCCTTACTCGAGAAACTTCCGGCAGCGCCTCCTTGAACGCAACTCGGGCGAAAAGTTGATCCTCTTCCGGAACGGGCTCATCACCGAGTTCGAATCGCTTAACTTGGGCATCACGTAGGCAGTTCAGGAGGTGGATGAGCTCACGGGGGGCATTCACTTTCGAACCGTCTCGGGTTCGCGACAGCAACCAGTCAAGCGTGGTCAGCTTATTTGGCCCCACGTCAACTTGGTTCGGGAATACTTGGTAGAAAAACTTCTCTTGCTCGCCAACAGACTTGCGCCCGACAGCCTCTGTCAAGCCATAGCGAGAACAGATCGCTTGGCTGTGGAGCGCCCGCCGGACGATTAAGTTGAGTAGAGAGTTGCGGTTCCATTCGATCGTCAGGTGGCGTGTGACGTGGCTTGCCTCGCGAAAGCCTTCGGTGGTGATTCGAGTCCAAATGTCAGAGCGCAAGAAGATCTTGAGTTGAATCTGCGGATATGCCAGTAGGTCGAGGTAGACACGGAACAAAGCGCGAAGGGCGTTTTTTTCTAGTTCAACATTTTCAGAGAAGGCGACATCAAGCCGATCAAGGAGCGCCCACGCCCGAAGACCCACACCGGCAAGCGCATCGTTTGCTAGGCAAAGAAGATGGTCGACTGAGCACAGTTCCGGATCGGCTGATCCTTTCGCAGGTTCTGAAAAGACAATCTTTCCCGTAAAACCCGTCGGCAGCTGGGTGACCGGATCAAGCTTCACGCCCCCTTCGACTGCTTGCGGTCGAAGTGCCTTTCGAACATAGTTGACAACACTACTGAGTACGCCGGCCAGCGAAAGTTTTCCGCGAACGAGACCTTCTCGTTGCAGAGCGAGTTCGAGTTGCGAGGTCGCCTCGCCATTGATGTTGTATTCGGCAAGAAGACCGTGAAGAAGGCAAGCGAAGTACAACTTCCAAAGGTTCACGAACTCGCGCTCACTTACTGGCGGGTCAAGCAGAAGACCGCGGAACGCCGGGGCGCCTCTTGGATTTTCAGCAGGAACTAGGAGGATGTTCTTGTCGAACAGCTCAGTGGTCTTGGACAGGAGAAGGGCATACAAGGCGCTCTTGCCCGCTCCCTTTGGTCCGTAAACTACATCAATCTCACCCTGATAGAGACGAGTCCAATGATCCGTTTCAACAAAGTAAGAAGCGAGTGCGTCAACTTCCTCTTCGGCGACACGTTGGCCGAATGATGTCTCCCGGAGAATGGTGTGCTTGTCCATGCGTGTGAGTTTAGCGACTAGTGGATTGCGTGACGGCTATCCGTACGGTGCAGGAGTTGCTCGGCCACGCCGACCTGGCCACCACCATGATCCACACCCATGTGCTGTAGGTAGGCGGTATGGGGGCGCGTAGCCTGCTGGATTCGCTGCTGCCTGCTGGGTAATGACCCTTAAAGCGGACCTGCGCGACCGTCAGGTCCTGGCCGCGACCTTAAGTTCGCGAGTGAGTCCGACTGCGGTTCTTCGGCGTGATCGTTTGCCGTGCTCTTTTCAGGTGGTGAAGGCAAGCCGCTAAAGCGCGAACTGGCAGAATGGGCCCTGAACATTGATCGATGTAAACGCGAAGTGCCTACCGACGCCTCACCATCTCTGGTCCGTCTACACGGTTTGGACCGTTCCGACCGTGTCCAGACCTACGCGGAGCTTGCTGAGACAGTGCAGCGCGTGCAGGCCGCCATCGAAGCTCGCGGACATCGGTGCAAGTCGAACAGCGCCCTGAGCTCGGTTTTCCAGAAGGCCCGCATACTCAACGAACAGTGGGAGGCCCAATCCGATCAGCAAGACATCCTGACCCTGATGCAGGCTGACGATGCAGTTCGCATTGCTTCGGCGGTGGAAAATGTACTGGACGACCCAAATGCCACGGAGGCGATTCGGCGAATTACCAAGAGCGACATGCACTTGACGACTCGCCAGCCATCGCAAGGAAAGGACGCACTTTGGGAGCTCGACCTGATGTCGTTCTTGAAGCGACGAGGCGTTCCAGTTCGAATGCTGGAGCCGCCAGACTTGGCGGTCACCCTACCCGGACTGTTGGGCGACTATGGATTCGCCTGCAAGAAGGTCTACAGCGAGGACAGCGTGGCAAGCCAGCTCAGGAAGGGCTGCCACCAGCTGCGCGCTATGGGAAGCCCAGGCATCATTGCCTTCAACCTCGACGACATCACGCCGGAGCGAGCGATACTTGTTCAGCCCACACGTCAGGCTGCTAACGACTTCCTGCACGGCAGGAATCTTGCATTCATACGCCGTCATCAACAAGACTTTAAAAACATGGTAATGCGCGGACGATGTGACGGGGTGCTGCTCGCCACGACCGCTCAGGCTGACATCGCAGGCATGTCACCGAGGTTCAACCGGATCACGGAGTTGACGATTTGGACGGTCAATGAGGCTGAAGCCGGCGTCCATCTGAGGATTAGCGCTCTGAGGCAGCTGATCGATGGTGAACGCTGATAGCTACTGCCCCTTCTGCGGAGGCCAGGCCCTTGCCGTCTTGCTGGGTTAGGCGTAGGTCGCGCTGAGGCGTGCTGCCGGAAAGCTGCCGCTCGTGAGCTACAGGGCTTGGCCGTCAGCAGCAATCCACTCGTTGCAGCACAATGGATTTAACGCCAACTCTACAACGCCTAGCAAGGCCACACGCCTTGCCCCAGCCAGCAGCCTTCCCACCACCGCCCCCACCCCCCCATGACCCCCACCCCCGTGGTCCTGCTGCTGGCCCTGCTGCTCGGGCTGCAGCCTGTCACCACCGACCTGTACCTGCCGGCCCTGCCGGCGCTCACGGCGGACTTTGGGGTGCCTGTGCACCGCGCGCAGCTCACGCTCACGGTGCTGCTGCTGGCGTTTGGCAGTTCACAGCTCGTCTGGGGCCCGCTGTCGGACCGTTTTGGCCGCAAGCCGGTGCTGGTGGCCGGGCTGTCGCTCTACGGGGTGGCGGCGCTGCTCAGTGTGCTGGCCCCGTCGATGGACGCGCTGATCGTCTGGCGTGGCCTGCAGGGCGCGGCCATGGGCGCGGCGGTGATGGGGGCGCGCGCCATCGTGCGCGACCTGTATGCCCCGGCCGAGGGCGCCCGCGCCATGGCCCGGGCGCTGGGCGGCCTGGGCCTGATCGCCTGCGCCAGCCCGCCGCTGGGGGGCTGGCTGGCCAGCAGCCTGGGCTGGCGCGCGGCGCTGGGCCTGGTGGCGGCCTTTGGCGCGCTGACCCTGGCCCTGGTGGCCTGGCGTTTTCACGAAAGCCTGCCGCCGGCGCGGCGCGCGCCGCTGCGCCTGCGCGCGGTGCTGCGCGCCAACGCCCAGGTGTTGCGCCACCCGGGTTTCTGGGCCTGGTGCGCGCTGGTGAGCTGCAGCTACGCGGGCCTGTTCACGTTTTTGGCGGCCTCGCCGTTTGTCTTTCGTGAGGTGCATGGCTTCAGCGCCCGCGCCTACGGGCTGGTGCTGGCGGCCACCGCCGGCCTGTACTTTCTGGGCACGCTGCTGTGTCGCTGGCTGCTGCCGCGCCTGGGCCTGCGCCGCACGGCCGAGCGCGCAGCCCTGCTGAGCCTGGCCGGCGGCGGGCTGATGGCGCTGCTGGCGCTGGCCGGCTTCACGCAGTGGTGGGCGTTTTTGCTGCCGCACGGCCTGTTCATGCTGGGCCATGGCATCCACCAGCCCTGTGCCCAGACCGGCGCGGTGGCGCCGTTTCCGCACAGCGCGGGCACGGCCTCGGCGCTCAACGGCTTTTTGATGATGTGCGTGGCCTTCGGCGTGGGCCACTGGCTGGGCTGGCGCATGGACGGCACGGTGTTCCCCCTGGTCCACGGCGTGGCGTTCTGGAGTGTGGGCATTGCGCTGGCGGCGTGGTTCGGGGTGCGCCGCCATGGCGACGTGCGGCCGGCCGAGCCCGCCACGCCGCTGTCCACTCCGGCATTCACTCCAGCGGCTTCTCCTGCGGCCGCTCCGGCGTCTGCCTCGGCGCCCACTCCACCAGACACCTTGCCGGCCACCCCACCACCTGCCCCTGCAGCCACTGCCCGCATGGGCAGCCCGGTCGCCGCCCCCACCCCACCGCCGGCCTGACCGACAATCGGGGGGGCCGGTGGGCGTGGCACCGTGCGGCACGGCATGTGGCTCCAGCGGGGCGCACGGCGGCGCCGTGTGCCAGGGCCCTACGCCCCATTACCCCAGTGCCGAACCCTCGAACCACCGCCACCCTCTCGCCACCCCAGCCCGCCCGCCTGCGCCCCACCATGCCGTCTGCCCCCGCCCCCTTGCGTTTCCTGGCCCTGGCCGGCCCCACGGCCTCGGGCAAGACGGCGGCCGCGCTGGCCCTGGCCGAGCGCCTGGCCACACGCCGGCCGGTGGAGGTCATCAGCGTGGATTCGGCCCTGGTCTACCGTGGCATGGACATTGGCACGGCCAAGCCCACGGCGGCCGAGCGCGCCGCCGCGCCGCACCACCTGATCGACATCCGCGACCCGCTGCAGGCCTACAGCGCGGCCGAGTTCGCGGCAGACGCCACGCGCCTCATTGCCGAGGCCAATGCGCGCGGCCACCTGCCGCTGCTGGTGGGCGGCACCATGCTGTACTTCAAGGCCCTGTTCGAGGGCCTGAGCGCCATGCCCCGCGCCGACGCCGCCGTGCGCGCCGCGCTCGAGGCCCAGGCCGCCGCCCACGGCTGGCCGGCCCTGCACGCCGAGCTGGCGCGGGTGGACCCGCCCACCGCGGCCCGGCTCTCGCCCAACGACAGCCAGCGCATCCAGCGCGCGCTGGAGGTCTGGCGCGTCTCGGGGCGGCCGCTGTCCAGCTTCCACGCTACAAAAAAAGAAGCAAACTCTTCAGATCTGGCAAGGGCTGGCGTGCTTTTTTCTTTAGAGCCCCAGGCGCGCGGCTGGCTGCACGAGCGCATTGCCCAGCGCTTCGACACCATGCTGGCCCAGGGCTTTCTGGACGAGGTGCGGGCCCTGCGCGCGCGCGGCGACCTGCACCCCGAGCTGCCCAGCATGCGCTGCGTTGGCTACCGCCAGGCCTGGGAGGCGCTGAGCGGCGACTGGCCGCTGGCCGAGCTGCGCGAGCGCGGCGTGGCCGCCACGCGCCAGCTCGCCAAGCGCCAGCTCACCTGGCTGCGCAGCATGCCGCAGCGCCAGGTGCTGCCCTGTGATGACCCCACGGTGCTCGCGCCCTGGCTGGCGCGTGTCCAATCGCTCGCATGGCCCTGACACCCCCACCCCAGTCCGCCGCGCCCGCGCCCACCGGGGCCCTCGGTGCGCCTGGTGTACCCGGTGTGCCCGGTGCGTTCGGGGTCGAGAGCACCGCCCCCGGGCCCGCCGCGGCAGCAGCCGCAGCCGCCGCCACGGCGCAAGCCCCCGCTGCCGCCGTCCCCCCCGGGCACCCTGCCACCGCCGCCACCGTTGCCTCCCCGGCCAGCGGCCTGCAGGTCAGCGGCCTGCACAAGCGCTATGGCGACACCCCGGTGTTCTCCAATGTTTCTTTCAGCGTGGCGCGCGGCGAGTTCGTGGCCATCGTGGGCGAGTCGGGTGTGGGCAAGTCCACCCTGCTCAACTGCCTGGCCGGGCTCGACCACTGGGACCAGGGCGAGGTGGCGCTGGACGGCCAGCCGCTCTCGGCGCTGGGCGAGGCCGGCCGCGCGCTCTGGCGCCGGCTCCAGGTCGGCTTTGTGTTCCAGGCCTTCCACGTGCTGCCGCACCTGGACGTGGCGCAAAACATCGCCTTGCCCCTGCTGCTGCTCGGCCAGCCCGACCCGGCGCGTGTGGCCGGGCTGCTGCACGCCGAGGGCCTGGACGGCCTGGGCACGCGCCTGCCGGCCCAGCTCAGCGGCGGCCAGCGGCAGCGCGTGGCGCTGGCGCGCGCCCTGGT
>CAZKDU010000067.1:8600-8977 GCA_964551485.1 uncultured Burkholderiaceae bacterium | reverse complement strand
GGCACCGGCAGCGAGGTGGCGCGCGGCGCCATCCTGATCGTCGACGATGGCCGCAAGCTCGGCTTCCACTCCTGGCACCTGGTGCCCAAGGCCGCCATCTGCGACCCAGAACTCACGCTGGGTCTGCCCCCGCTGCTGACCGCCGCCACTGGCATGGACGCAGTCGCCCACTGCATGGAAACCTTCATGGCTCCAGCCTTCAACCCGCCAGCCGATGGCATCGCCCTGGACGGCCTGGCGCGGGCCTGGGCCCACATTGAGCGCGCCACCCGAGACGGCAGCGACCGCGAGGCGCGCCGGCAACTCATGAGCGCCTCGATGCAGGGGGCCATGGCTTTCCAGAAAGGCCTGGGCTGCGTGCACTCGCTGAGCCACAG
>CAZKDU010000067.1:0-8590 GCA_964551485.1 uncultured Burkholderiaceae bacterium | reverse complement strand
AACCCGCGCCTGCACCACGGCACGCTGAATGCCATGTTCCTGCCGGCCGTGGTGAGCTTCAATGCCGAGGCCGACTCCATGCAGCGCGAGCAGCGGCTGGCGCGCATGGCCCATGCCATGGGCCTGGCGTCGGGCAGCGACATTCCCGATGCCCTGCGGGACATGAATGCCCGCCTCGGCCTGCCCACAGGCCTGGCTGCATTGGGTGTACGGACCGACTGGTTTGACTCCGTGGTGGCGGGTGCGCTGGCCGACCACTGCCACAAGACCAACCCCCGCCCAGCCAGCACAGACGACTACCACAGCCTGCTGGTCAGTTCACTCTGACCCTGGCGGGCCAGCCCCACATGAAAAAACCCGATGCCAGGCCGGCATCGGGTGGTCGTTCGGATGGCGGCAAACGCCGCTCAGCCAATGGTCACAGTTTGAGCAGACCGGTCAGGGGCCCCAGCGGGCCGGCGGCCCCGCCGCCGAGCAGGCTGGTCACGGGGGCCAGCGGTGCGGTCAGGCCAGCCGCATCGCCCACGGGCAGTGCGGGCAGCGACGGCAGGTTCGGTACACCAGCAGGAGACACCGCACCCAGCAGGTTCTGCACACCGTCAGTCACGAAATCCACCTGTGTGGCCACCGCATTCGTCACTGCAGCACCGGCGATATTGCCCAGCACGGGCGACAAGACGGGGGTCAACACAGGCTGCAGCACGGACTGCCCCAGGGTGTTGACCGCGTTGTCGATCGGGTCCAGGGGCCCGGTGTTGGCCGGTTTGAAGCTGCCCCCCAGCAAAGGGGCGGTCAGTCCATTGACGGCATCGGCCACGCCCACGCCCGCATCCAGCACAGGCGCCAAGGCATCCACCACCGGCGCCAGGGGCGAGCCCTTGGCAATGACCGGCAGGTTGTGCAGCAGTTGTTGCACGGGGTTCAGCAGCGGCACGCCACCGGCCCCCGCCCCGGCAACCGAGGGCAACAGGGCAGTGACCTGGCCCAACACGCCGCCCAGTGGCGTGGCCCCCAGCAGGTGCTCGACACCGTCGGTCAGGTAGTCAACCTGCAGGTTCACCGTGTTCACCAGGCTGTGCACCGCAGGTGCCCCCACCACCGGCGACAGCAGCGGTGTCAGCAGCGGGTCGAGGGCCTTGCTGCCCAGGCTAGCCACCAGGTTGTCAACCGGGTCCAGCGGGCCCGTGTGGGCGGCCTTGAAGTCGTTCCCCAAGAGCGGAGCGGTCAAGCTATTGACCACGCCCCCCACCCCGGACACGGCCGCGAGCACCGGCGAGGCCCCATCGACCAGTGGGTCCAGGGGCGTTCCGTTGGTTTGGTTGGGCAATGCCGCCAGTTGCTGTTGCACCGGGCTCAGCAGCGGGTTGGTGCCCGGTGCGGGGGCTCCAGGCAACAGACCACCCAAGGGCGTGGCACCCAGCAGGTTCTGCACGCCATCGGTCAGGTAGTCCACCTGTTTGGTCAAGGCCGTGGCCACATTCTGGGCTTGTCCAGCCCCAGCCAAGGGGGTCAGCACAGGGGTCAGCAAGGGTTGCAGGGCCGAGCCCGCCAGGGTGGCGGCCAGGCTGTCCACCGGGTCCAGGGCACCTGTGTCAGTGGCCTTGAAGCTACCGCCCAGCAAGGGGGCGGTGGCACTGTTGAGCGCGCCAGCCACACTGCTGACAGCCGTCAGCACCGGCACCACCCCGGTCAACACCGGACCCAGCGGAGAATTGACCCCGTCGGCCGGCAGCGCCGCCAACAGGTTCTGCGAAGGGGTCAGCAGGGCATCACTGGGCGCGGCCGTGGGAGCCGGCGTGGGGGCGGCGGTGGGGACGGGTGTGGGCGCCACCGTGGGGGCGGGCGTGGGCGCCGGGGTCGGGGCAGGTGTGGGGGCGGGGTCACCATCGCCATTGCCACCCGCGGCTGCGGCCAACAGGGCCAAGCCCGCCAGGGCAGCCAGCGCGGCATCGCCCCAGACGGCGCCTGCGGCCGCGGCCTTCTTAACGATCAGCTTCGATGCATCGGTGGCCACGTCAGAGGCGTTCACCACCACGTCACCAGCGGCCACGTCCACTGCCACTTCCTGCAAACCATCCACAGGGGGCTTGAGGCTCAGCGTGGCGTCGGTACCGCCCTTGAAGACCGCGGTCACCGGCTCTTCGCCGGAGGCAGGGGCCACAAATTTCATGCTGGCATCCACACCGTCGGGCACGACCACACGGTCGCCCACCACCACGGCCTGTTCACCCACCACGGGAATGCGCTGGCCGTTGCGCACCACCTCGACACCCGCGGCAGGGGCGCTCAGTGTGCCCAGCACACGGGGCCCACTGGCGGCGGCGCTGGTCGCTGCATTGGCAGCGGTATCGGCCTGGCTCAACACCGTGGCGTCGGACGCCACCGGGCTGGGGGTTGCATTGCTTTCCATTTCGATCTCCCTGACAGTTAAAGACACACCAGGTCCGGCACCGAACAGCGGGGCGGCATGCGCCTCGGCCCTCGCCAGACCCACAAGGTGATCACCCGTTTTCCTTTAAAAGAAATAACGTCTGTCAATCAGCGTTAACACGAGCAAATCACCGTTTCTTGGCAATGATAAGGGTAAAAACCAGGGTTTTCCCTCACTCATAACGTTGCAATTTCACAACTTTTGCACAGATTTCGAGCCTGCGCCCCCAGGGTGCTCCGTGTCCCTGCCTGGGCTACAGTTCATGGGTTCCGGGGTATCCACCCGGCCCACCAGTCCCACGGGCGTCGCCCCGTTTCACCAGGAGACCTCCATGCGTTTACCCCTGTGCCCTGCCTTGTTTCGCATGTGGGGCGGACTCGCCATCGGCCTGGCCTCGCTGACAGGCACCGCCGCCCAGGCCACCGACTGGCCCACCTACGGCCTGGACCTGAGCAACCAGCGCTTCTCACCGCTGGCGCAGATCAACCGCAGCAACGTCGGCCAACTGACACCCGCATGGCGGTACCACAGCGGCGTCAAGGCCACTTTCCAGTCCACCCCCATCGTCACCGGGGGCGTGATGTACCTCTCGCTGCCCTTCAGCAGCGTGGCGGCGCTGGACGCCGTGACCGGCCGGCCGCTGTGGCGCTACGACCACCCGCGCCGCAAGGGCTATCCGCTGTGCTGCGGCCCGGCCAACCGCGGTGTGGCGGTGGCTGACGGCCGGGTCTACGTCGGCACGGTGGACGCCCGGCTGGTGGCGCTGGACGCCCAGACCGGCAAAGTGCTCTGGGACCACGCCATCGCCGAGGACCAGGCCGCCCCCACCGAGCAGCCCGACCTGCTGAAGGGCTCGGCCGTGACCAGCCGGGCCAGTGTGCAGACCGGCGGCACCGGCGTGGGCATCTCGATGGCGCCGGTGGTCTACCAGGGCAAGGTCATCATCGGTATCACCGGCGTGGGCTACGGCCTTCACCTTGACGAGCCACGCGACGGCGCGCCGCTGGGTGCAGTGGTCGGTGTGGCAGGCAAGTACGGCCGGCCCGGTTTCCTGGCCGCGTTCGACGCCCAGACCGGCCAGCGCGTCTGGCAGTTCGACACCATCGCCCCCACCGGCTGGGAAGGCCAGTTCCGTGCCACCACGCCAGACGGCGAGTACCTGAACCGCGACATCGCGCGCGAGAAGGCCACATTGGCCCAGTACCCCGACGCCGCCAGCTTCGGTGGTGGCTCGGCCTGGAGCACGCCGGCCATCGATCCGCGGCTGGGCCTGCTGTACTTCGGCACCGGCAACCCCTCGCCACAGATGGACGACACCTCGCGGCCCGGTGACAATCTGTACACCGTGTCGCTGGTGGCGCTGGACGTGGCCACCGGAAAGATTCGCTGGCATTACCAGCAGGTGCCACACGACCGCTGGGGCTACGACGTGGCCAGCCCGCCCATGCTGTTTGACCATGTGACCCAGAGCGGCAAGACCATCGCTGCGGTGGGCCAGGCCAGCAAGATCGGCTACTTTTTCGTGCACGACCGCGCCACAGGCGAACTGCTGCTCAAGAGCGACAGCTTCGTGCCGCGCAGCAACGCGTTTGCCCTCGCCACCCAAGAGGGCGTGCTGATCCAGCCCGGCGTGACCGGTGGCGTCAACTGGTCACCCGCGGCGGTGGACGCCAAGGCCCGGCGCGCCTACCTCGCGGCCATCGACTGGCCCGTGCGCTACAAGGTCGACGAGATCCCGGCCAGGGACGGCAAGCCGGCGATCCGCTACTCGACGCTGGAGCCAGTGGACAGCCCACGTTCGGGCAACGTCTCGGCCATCGACCTCGCCACCGGCAAGGTGGCCTGGCAACACGCCACGCCGCAGCCCATGATCGGCGGCGTGCTGGCCACCGCCGGTGGCCTGGTGTTTGCCGGTGAAGGCAACGGCCGCTTCAGCGCGCTCGACGCCGACACCGGCCAGACCCTGTGGAGCCACACCACCGAGGCCGGCGTCAACGCCCCGGCCATCACCTATGAGGTGGGCGGCACCCAGTACATCGCCGTGGCCGCAGGTGGCAACCAGCTGTTTGGCTACAAGGCCGGCGACGCGCTGCTGGTGTTCGCCCTGCCCAAGCCGCAGGGTGGGTCCACACCCACCGGCCAGCGCTGACGCCTTGCGCCCACCCACTGCGCGCCCATCCGCACACACAAACCGTGAAATACAGCATGGCAACACCTGGTACCCAGCCGTTTATTCGCTGACAATCGCAACCGTTTGCTGTCAACCCCCACAAAAAAGGAACTCACACCATGGCTGTCACGTTCAACGACCCTCTTTTCGCCTCTCAGTGGTACCTGAAAAACACCGGCCAGCGCGGCGGCACCTCGCGCCTGGACGTCAACATCATGTCGGCCTGGGAGAGCGTCACCGGCAAAGGCGTGGTGGTGGCCATCAACGACGACGGCATGGACCTGAGCCACCCCGACCTGGCCGCCAACATCCTGGCCAGCAAGGTCTACGACACGGTGCGTGGCACCACCGGCCAAGGCTTCCAGAACACCGACAACTCGCACGGCACGGTGGTCGGCTCCATTGTTGGCATGGTGGCCAACGACGGCATTGGCGGCGTGGGCGTGGCCTATGACGCCAAGCTGGTGCCTTCGCTGGCCATTGCGGCCAACGTGAACACCGCGGCCCTGTTCCTCTCCAACCTGACCGCGGGCGCAGACGTGTCGGTCAACTCCTGGGGTCAAGACCCGGCGTTCGCGGAAAACTTCGGCGCCTCAGGCACCACCGAAGACCGTGCATGGAGCGCAGCCATGCTGCGTGCAGCCACCGAAGGCCGCAACGGGCTGGGCATGGTGATCGAGGTGTCGGGTGGCAACGAGCGCGGCAACCGTGCCGACACGGCCCTGTCGAACTTCACCGGCAACAAGCTGACCATCGCCGTCGGCGCCTTGACCGAAACCGGCGCCCCCACCGATTACTCCACCCCGGGCGCCAGCCTGCTGGTCAGTGCCCCCGGTGGTGTGGCCAGCGCAGACCAGTCCGTCAACCAAGGCTTTGGCATCGTGTCGGCCGACATCCAGAGCAATGCCGGCTACAACACCACGGCCGGTGCCGCCGGTGACTATGCCTACCAGAGCCAGGGCACGTCCTATTCAGGCCCCATCGTCGGCGGTGCCGTGGCCCTGATGCTGCAAGCCAACCCCAAGCTCGGCTTCCGTGATGTTTCCACCATCCTGGCCATGACGGCGCGCAAGGTGGATGCCACCAACCCCAACTGGGTCAAGAACGCGGCCGGCGACTGGAACCTGGGTGGCATGCACTTCTCCAGAGATGCGGGCTACGGCCTGGTCGACATCTCGGCCGCCGTGCGGCTGGCCGAATCGTGGTACCAGCCGGCCGGCACCGTGGCCAACTGGAAGAGTGTTCAGGGTGTGTCCACCAACGGCACCGGCACCGTGCCGGACGCCAGCACCACCGGTCTGACCGTCAGTGCCTCGGTGGCCAACAGCGTGCGCATCGAACGCATGGAGTTCGACCTCAACCTCACGGCCAACAGCCCCAGCCAGCTCATGGCCGAGGTCACGTCCCCTGGTGGCACCAAGGTCGTGCTGTTCGACCAGCCACTGACCCGGCCGCTCAGCAATGGCGCCCCCGACATGAACGTGGCCGAGACCGCCTGGCCCGCCACGTTCACCATTGGGTCGACCGCCTTCCTGGGTGAGTCCAGTGCCGGCACCTGGACCCTCAAGCTGACGGACATGGTCACCGGCGAGGTGGCGACCTTCAACAGCTTCACCGTGCGTGCCTGGGGGTCTGACATCTCCAATGACTCGCAGTACGTGTTCACCGATGAATTCAACGGCGCCAGCACCCTGCTCAGCGATGCGGCCGGCACCGACACGCTGAATGCAGCGGCCGTGCAGACCGCCGTGTCGCTGAACCTCAACGCCGGACAGACCTCCAACGTCGCGGGCGGCAACTTCGTGATTGGCGCCAACACGCAGATCGAAAACGCCATCGGCGGCCTGGGTGACGACACCCTGACCGGCAACGCGCTGAGCAATGTGCTGCGTGGCAACCGCGGCAACGACACCCTGAACGGCGGCGCCGGCATCGACACCGCGGTCTACTCAGGCAACCGGGCCGACTACACCTTCAACTTCGCCTCGGGCAACACCATCACCACCACCAAAACCCTGGAAGGCACCGACACACTGACCGGCATCGAGCGCCTGCAGTTCGCCGACCGCAAGGTGGCGCTGGACGTTTCCAGCGGCGCCAATGGTGCCACCGCGGCACAGTTCCTGGGAACGGTGGCCTTCCCGCTGCTGGCCAACAAATCGATCGCGGGGGTCATCCTGAACGCGGTCGATCTGATCGGCGGCGGCCTCAAGGGCATCTTCGACGTGGCAGTGAACGGTGGCCTCACCGCACAGCTGGCTGGCGGCGCGGACAACGTGTCCCTGGCCAAACTGGTGTTCCGCAACGTTGTGGGCAGCGAAGCCAGCGACGCCACCGCCAACGCCCTGGCCAGCCTGATCCAGGGCAGCGGTGGTCCCCTGAGTCAATCGGACTTCCTGAGCGCCGTGGCCCGGCTGGACATCAACCTGCAGCACGTGGGCCTGGTGGGCACCAGCGGCCTGCAGGCCACCGGCCTGGAATACGCCTGAGCGATACCACCGGCACCACACCGCCCGCGCCATGCCGGGCGCGGGGTGCTGCTCACCCGGCCCGGTGCACCCACCGCCGCCCCCAGCGGCGGATGGGTTGTTCCAGCCAGCGTTCACTGGCCAACGCCAGCCCCCCTGCCACACACACCACCCCCAGCGCCAGCCCCAGGCGCAGGGGTGTGGCCAGGGCGTGCACGGGTGCCGCCCCCAGCCCCGGCAACAGCAGCCAGGCCGTGCCCCAGAACAGCAGCGGGTGCAGCAGGTACAGGCCGTAGGTGGCGTCGCCCAGCGCCTGCGGCCAGCCACTGCGCCCGTGCAGGGCCACGCGGCCACTGGCGGCCACAGCCGCCACACAGGCCACGGGCAGCAGCAGGCCGCGCCAGCCCCTGAGCTCGTCGCCCTGGGCTGTCCCGGCTAGGGCCCACAGCAGCACCGCCAGGCCGAGCCAGAGGACCAGGCCCGTCCACAGCGACCCGCTAGGCGGCGGCGCAGCGCGCTGGCGCCAGCCGATCCAGCAGCCCAGCACGAAGTACGCCACGAAGGCCGGCACCTGGTGGTAGCGCGTGGCCATGGCCGCGTAACCGAGCGGGCCGGCCACCGTGCCCAGCAGCCAGATGACCTGCAGCAGCACGGCCGCGGCCAGCGCCGCGCTGCGCCAGCCCTCGCGCGCCAGCGCCGCCATGAGCAGCGGAAACCCGAGGTAATACACGAACTCGATGCCCAGCGACCAGCCGCCCACCGCCAGGGCCGTGACCGCGGGGTCGAGCAGGCCGAACACGAAGCTCAGGTTCAGCACCAGCCGCTCGGGGATGTGCGTGACCGCCACCCCGTGCGCCAGCAGCAGCCCCAGGAACAGCCCGCAGGCCAGGGTGTGCAGCGGCGCCAGGCGCAGCCAGCGCAGCACCAGGAAACCACCCCACTGACGGCCCGAGCGCAGGCCATCGCCATAGCTGTAGGCCAGGCTGGCGCCCGAGAGCGTGAAGAACAGGTAGACACCGTAGCTGCCCCAGGCGTGCGGCTCGGCCAGCCCCTGCCAGCTCAGCAGGTGGTAGCTCGCCACCATCAGCGCGCACAGGCCGCGCAGCACGTCCCAGCCCAGCACCCGCGGCAGCAGCGCAGCACCGGCCAGCCCTGGCCCGCCCGGGTGGCCAGGAAGAGCCACCGCGTTTGCGCCGTTCACCACCCCGCCACTCACAGCGGGCGCACCTGGTTCAGGTCGGGCGCGACCAGCCAAGCCGCCCACTCGTCGGCCAGGCGCTGGCTTTCGGCCACGGCGCGCTGCCACACACGCATGCGCTCGGCCGTGTGGCGGCCGTAGTGGGTGAAGTCGTTGCGGTCGGGCAGCTTGCCATTGGGCAGGGTGCGCACCCAGGCCGGGTCGGGCGCCAGCACCAGGGTGTTGTCCAGGAAGGGCGTGGCGCCATGGCGCCAGCGCAGACCCTTGTCGAGCCAGCCCGGCACCACGGCCTGCTGGAAATGCGGGTACAGCACCAGGCCGCC
>CAZKDU010000066.1:0-8979 GCA_964551485.1 uncultured Burkholderiaceae bacterium | reverse complement strand
CGCGCCGACCACGAAGCCGATGGCCGTGGTGGTGCCCAGGAACAGGCCGATCAGCACGGCCAGGATCACCCCGACGATGCCGATGGTCTTGTACTGGCGCGCCAGGTAGGCGGCCGCGCCCTGCTGAATGGCCCCGGCAATCTCTTGCATGCGCGCATTGCCGGCGTCGAGGGAAAGGATGGAAGCACGGGCCCAGAAGCCGTAAATCACGGCCACCAGCCCGCAAACAAGCGCAAACATCAGCGCTGTATTGCCAGACATGATGAAGTCTCCTAGTTATTGACTTGGAGGGGGAGGCCACGCTAGCGGCTCCCCCGCTGCGTTGCTTCCTCGGACCTCCCCTTGCAGGAGACGATTGGCCAACGCCCGCAATTTAGCGGGAAAGCCTGGCTTTGGGCAGGGGGCGGGCGGGGTGCGTGGGGCCAAATCAGGGTTTGTCCCGAGGGCGACAGCGGTGCGGCCTGGCGGTACGTGAGAGGCCCAGGTGTAAATATTTCAATAATTGTTGTATTATTGAAATATGAACGAAGTCGACACCGTGAACGCCCTGGCGGCCCTGGCCCAGGTGCAGCGCTTGCGTGCCTTCCGGGCCCTGGTGGTGGCCGGGCCCGAGGGCCTGACGCCTGGGGTTCTGGCCGAGCAGCTGGGCATTGCGCCCAGTGCGCTGTCCTTCCACCTCAAGGCCCTGGCCCATGCCGGCCTGGTGGTGAGCGAGCCGCGCGGCCGCCACCTGGTCTACCGGGCCGATTTCCAGACCATGAACGGCCTGCTCGGCTACCTGAGCGAGCACTGCTGCGAAGGCCGGCCCTGCGAACTCACACCGCCGGCGGGCTGCACCACCTGCTGAAGCAAGAAAGGCACACCATGAAACGCTTCCATGTCCACCTGCGGGTGGCGCAGCTCGGCCCCAACCTCGCGTTCTATTCGGCGATGTTCGGCCAGGCACCGTCGCGCCAGGAGGTGGACTACGCCAAGTGGATGCTGGACGACCCGCCACTGAATTTCGCCATCTCCACACGCGGGCAGGGCACCGGCATCGACCACCTGGGCATCCAGGTGGACAGCCAGGACGAGCTGCAGGCGCTGCAGGCCCAGGCCCACCAGGCCGGCATGGCCGTCCTGGACGCGGGCGAGACCACCTGCTGCTATGCGCGCAGCGACAAGCACTGGCTGCTCGACCCGCAGGGCATGGCCTGGGAACATTTCCATTCACTGGACCACATCCCCGTGTTCAGCGAAACGCCTGCCCCCGCAGCCCCGGCCAGCGCGCCGGCCCCGGCAGCCGGCGCGGTGTGCTGCGCCAGCCCGTCTGCGGGCACGCCAGTGGCCGTGCCGCTGACCTTCGCCAAGGCGCGCCCCGGGCCGGCCCCCGGCAAGGCCTGCTGCTGACCACAGCCCGACCACTCCCCTGCCGACACGGCATGGCCACCCCATCGACACGAGGAACCCCATGAACATCCCGCCCACCCCCGCCCCGCTGAACGTGCTGTTCCTGTGCACGCACAACTCGGCCCGCAGCATCTTGGCCGAGGCCGTGCTCAACCACTTGGGCCAGGGCCGTTTCCGTGCCTATTCGGCAGGCAGCAGCCCGCGCGCGCAGCAGCGGCCCAACCCGTTGGCGCTGCAGGTGCTGGCCGCCGCCGGCATCGCCACCGACGGGCTGCGCAGCAAAAGCTGGGACGAGTTCGGCAGCCCCGAGGCGCCGCGCATGGACCTGGTGGTCACGGTCTGCGACAACGCCGCCGGCGAGGCCTGCCCTTACTGGCCTGGCCAGCCCGCCACCGCGCACTGGGGCTACCCCGACCCGTCGGAGGCACCGGGCGGCGAGGCCGCGCAGCTCGAGGCCTTCCGCCAGACCCTGCACGCCATCCGCCAGCGCCTGGAGCTGCTGGTCAGCCTGCCGCCCGAGCGCCTGCAGCGCCTGACGCTGCAGCAGACCGCGCGCACGCTGGCTCAGGCCTGAACCCCGGCAAGGTACGGACCGATGGCTTCCCCGTCTTCTGCCCACCTCGCGCGCCCGCGCACCGCCGCGGCGCGGCGCGTGGCGCCGCGCCTGCTGGCCGAGCTGCTGGGCACGGCCTGGTTGCTGTGCGCGGTGATCGGCTCGGGCATCATGGCCGAGCGCCTGAGCGGCGGCCAGGCCGGCCTGGCGCTGCTGGCGAACACGATGGCCACGGTGTTCGCGCTGTACGTGCTGATCGAGACCCTGGGGCCGGTCAGCGGCGCCCATTTCAACCCGGTGGTGACGCTGGTGCTGGCCTGGCGCGGCGCCGGCACGGCGCACGACCGCTGGCCCATGGCCGCGCTCTACCTGCTGGCCCAGGGCGCGGGCGCTGTGCTGGGGGCCTGGCTGGCGCACGCCATGTTCGGGCAGCCGCTGCTGCAGGTCAGTACCCATGTGCGCAGCGCACCCGGCCTGTGGCTGGCCGAGGCCGTGGCCACGGCGGGCCTGGTGTTCGGGGTGCTGCGCGCACCGGCCGGGCGCGCCAGCGGCCTGGTGGCGGCCCACATCGGCGCGGCCTACTGGTTCACAGCCAGCACCTCGTTCGCCAACCCGGTGGCGGTGCTGGGGCGCATGCTGAGCGACAGCTTTGCCGGCATCGCGCCAGAGAGCGCCCCGGCCTTCGTGCTGGCCCAGGGCGTCGGCGGCGTGCTGGGGGCGCTGGCGGCGGCCTGGCTGAGCCCGGGCGCGGCGCAGGAGCAGGCCACCGACTGAAGGCCTGCCCCCGGCGGACGGCGCGCCAATGCACCCCCCGGCGAGGGCGAAAACAGGTGCCTGGCCCCCTGGTTTGGAAGAAAGCAGTAAGAGACTTGCGGCACAATTCGGGTAATCCCGATCCTTGTCGCATCCCTTTTCCAACCTCTCAAAACGCACCATGTCCCTCGACAAAGTCACCCCGGGCAAGAACGCCCCCGAAGCCTTCAACGTCGTCATCGAGATCCCGATGAACGCCGACCCCGTCAAGTACGAGGTGGACAAGGAATCGGGCGCGATCTTCGTGGACCGCTTCATGAGCACGTCCATGCACTACCCGACCAACTACGGCTACGTGCCCCAGACCCTCAGCGGCGACGGTGACCCGGTGGACGTGCTGGTGATCACCCCGGTGCCGCTGATCCCCGGCGTGGTCGTGACCTGCCGCCCGATCGGCATCCTGATGATGGAAGACGAAGCCGGCGTGGACGGCAAGGTGCTGGCCGTGCCCGTCGACAAGAAGTGCTCGCTGTACACCCAGTGGCAAAAGCCGGAAGACATGAACCCGCTGCGCCTGAAGACCATCTCCCACTTCTTCGAGCACTACAAGGACCTCGAAGAAGGCAAGTGGGTCAAGATCCTGGGCTGGGAAGGCCCGGAAGCCGCCCGCAAGGAAATCGTTGACGGCATTGCCAACTACAACCAGGCCAAGACCGCCTGAGTCAATGGTTGAAAAGGCCGCCAGCCCTTGCCGGTGCTGGTGAGTCTGCTATCAAAAACAAAGCGCCCCGGGTGAAAGCCCGGGGCGCTTTGTTTGGTGCTGCCGCTGCCGAGCGGTTCTGCGTGTGCGCGGCAGGCTCAGCGCGCCGGGTCTGGGAAGATCATGCCGTGCACGCCGCTCTTGCGTTCGAACGGGCGCCACTGGCCCGTGGCCTGGGCCAGGCGGTCGGCCACCACCCACCAGGCGCTGGGGTTCAGGCCGATGCCGAAGTGGCTGGCGATCACCTCCACGTTCTCGGTGTGTGGGTTGTGCCGGCACGGCGCCTGCAGGCTGCCCTGCCAGGCCACCACGCCGTCGCTGCGCGAGTAGATGCTGGTGGTGGGCACGGGCGGGGCCGCGGGCAGGTCGTAGTGCTGGGTTTCACGCTCGGCGTGGCGGCCGCTGGTCAGCTCATACAGGCGCCAGGCGTTGGTGCTCTTGGGCGAGGCTGCGAACGGCGTGCCCAGGGTGATCACGCTGCGCACATGGCCGGGCATGGTCTTGGCCAGCTCGCGCGCGTAGATGCCGCCCAGACTCCAGCCCAGCAGGCTGACCGGCCGGCCCGAGTGTTCGCAGGCGTCTTCGAGCTGCAGCTGGGCGGTCTCCAGCACACCGGCGCGCGGGCCGAAGTTGAAGCCCTGGTTCCAGCCCGACACCTCGTAGCCCAGGCTGCCCAGGTAGCGCCGCAGTGGCACGGTCGAGGCGTCGCTGGCGCTCAGCCCGGGGAACACGATCACGCTGTGGCCGTCGCCCTCGGGGGCGCGCTGCAGCCAGGGCCAGGCCGGCAGCACGGCGCCGAATTCCCACAGCGCGCGCAATTCCAGCGCCAGCAGCAGGGGACCGGGGGCAGCCAGTTCGCGTGCGGGCGCAGGGGCCCGTGCCCCGGGGTGGTTGTCAGCAGTTGCCATCGTCGTCATGTGTGTGGTGTGTTCAGCCGGCCTGGCGGAAACCCACCGGCCGCGGGCTCAGGCCGGGGTGGTGCGCCGGCGCGCCGCCGTGCGTGCCGCCGCCGGGGTGAACGCCACAGTACCAGTGCTGGCTTTCGATGAGGCTGACAACTGCGGCGTTTTGGCGGCCGATGTCGGGCTTTTGGTCGCCTTGGCGACGCGCGGTGCGCGGGTTTTCCCGGGCATGGGCGGGGGCGCGGGGTCGGCTGGGCTTGGCCACAACGCCCGTGCCTGGACCAGGGCTGCGGGCAGGGCAGCGGCCAGGTCGTCCAGGTGCGGCACGGCGTGCGGGTCGGCGATCAGGCCGAAGTCCACGCTGCCGGCGTAAGTTTGCACCGTGATGTTCAGCGCCAGGCCGTGGGTGATGATGGACAGCGGGTGAAAGCTCAGCATGCGCGCGCCGGCCAGGTACAGCGGCACCTGCGGGCCGGGCACGTTGCTGATGGCCAGGTTGGCCAGCATGGGCACGCGCTCGGCCACGCCGCGCACGCGGTAGGTGCGCAGCGCCGCCCTGGCCACCCCGCTCACCAGCCAGGGTGCCAGCAGCGAAGGGTAGTCGGTGGGCAGCAGGCCCTTGACCTGGCCCAGCGCCTGCTTGACCTTGCCCGTCGAGCCCATGATGGCCTGCAGCCGCTTGAGCGGGTCGGAGATCTGGGTGCCCAGCGCCACCAGCGACATCGAGGCCTGGTTGTTCAGTTCCTGGTTGCTGTCCTCGCGCAGGCTGACCGGCATGGCCGCCACCAGCGGCTTGCGCGGCAGGCTGGCGTGCCGGGTCAGGTGTTCGCGCAGCGCGGTGGCGCACAGCCACAGCACGATGTCGTTGAAGGAGCCGCCCACGGCCTTGGCCAGGGCGCGGCATTCGGCAAACGGCAGGCTGGTGGTGGCGAAGCTGCGCTGCGCGGTGATGGCGGCGTTGAACGGCGTGTGCGGCGCCAGCGCCACCGGCAGGCGTGGCTTGAGGCGGGCCAGCCGCCCGGCGCTGGCTGCGCCGCCGCCCAGTGACTGCCGCGCCACGGTGCGGCCCAGGCCGCTGGCGGCCGCCGGCAGCGCGCGCACGATCTTGGCGTACTGTGCCAGCGAGTTGGAGAACACCGCGCCGATCATCTGGCCGACCTTGAGCTCACCCGCGCCGCGTGGCCGGCGCGCCGGGTCGGGCGGCGGCACCTCGCGCGGGGTGGGCGTGAGGTCGAGCATGGCGTTGGCCAGCACCGTGCCGCCCTTGCCGTCGAGCGCGGCGTGGTGAATTTTGGAGTACAGGCCGGCCACGCGCTGCGTGCGTGGCCGCCCGTCCGGGCCGGGGCGGGTGAGCTCGATGCGCTCGAACACATGGAATTCCCAGAGCGGGCGGCTGCGGTCGATTGGCTCGCCGTGCAGGCGCGCGGCGATGGCCTCGGCCTGGCGCGGGGTGAACGGGCCGCCTTCGACGCGGCGGATGTGCCAGTCCAGCTCGACCTCGCCGGCGTCGACCCAGACCGGGTGGCCCAGGTCGAAGGGCATGAAGGCCAGGCGCCGGTGCAGGATGGGCGCGAGGTGCAGGCGCTGTGCCATGTGGGCCTGGACCCGCTTGAGGAAGCTGCCGCGAAACCCCGGCGGCAGCTCGTACAGGTTGAGCGAGCCCACGTGCATGGGCATCTGCGGGGTTTCCAGGTAGAGGAAGGTCGCGTCCAGTCCGCTCAGGGTCTTCATGGCCTTGTCTCCGGCGTGTGTGAGGGCGAGGGTTGGGGTCGATTGTGCAAAGCGACCCGGCCCGATGCCAGTCGCGCAGATGCCAGCGGCTTAGGCGTGGCTGCCTAATTGGCACTGCAGAGGGTGGTGTGTGTGCCCAAGCCAGGGGCAGGCGCCTGTGGTGGACACGCAGCCGGGTGTTCGCGGTGGCGCCGGGCCGGGCGCTGGGGCGCGGGCTGGTGACGCGTGTGCGTGGGCGTGCATGGCCACGCGCCGGGCACCGCAGGCCCAGACCCAGGCCACGGTGCCGGAGAAACAGGGGCGGGGTCAGCTCGCCGGCGGCTCGCCCTGGCGCAGCGGGCTGCGCTGTGCCAGCTCGTCCAGGTAGGCGGCCATGCCCTGGTCCTCGCGCGCCAGGAAGCGCTGCACCGCGTCGGCGAAGGCCGGGTGGGCAAGCCAGTGGGCGCTGGGCGTGGCCACGGGCAGCAGGGCGCGCGCCATCTTGTGTTCACCCTGGGCGCCGCCCTCGAAGCGCGCCACGCCGTGGGCGATGCACCACTGCAGCGGCTGGTAGTAGCAGGCCTCGAAGTGCAGGCAGTCCACCCGCTCCAGTGCGCCCCAGTAGCGGCCATAGGCCACGGCCTCGGTGTGGGTGCCGAACAGGCCGTCGGGACAGGTCGAATCCTGAGAGAGGGCGATCAGGCTGGTCGCGATCGGGCGCCCCGCGCGCTCCGCCACGAACAGCAGCCAGTGGCCGGGCTGGGTGGTGGCCAGCGCCTCGAAGAAGGCGCGGCTCAGGTAGGGCGGGTTGCCGTGCTCGCGGTAGGTGCGCTCGTAGCAGCGGTAGAACAGGTCCCAGTCGGCCGCGCCGATGTCCGGGCCCCGCGCCCAGCGAAAACGCACCCCGGCCTCGGCCACCTTGCGCCGCTCCTGGCGGATCTTCTTGCGCTTGTCCTGGCTCAGGCTGGCCAGGAAATCCTCAAAGTCGGTCCAGCGCCGGGTGGGTGCGGGGCGCGCAAGCGCCGTCGCCGGGCCGTCCCCAGGCGGCGCAGCCCCCTCGTGGGGCAGCGAGAACAGGCCAGTGCCGAGTGTGGGGGCCACAGGCGCCGCCGCCGGGCCGCCCCCAGGCGGCGCAACCCCCTCGGGGGGCAGCGAGGACACGCCAGTGCCGAGCGTGGGGGCCACATTCCTCCAATGAAACTGCACCGTCTGGCGCCGCATCAGGCCGGCCTGGTCGCAGGCCTGCAAGTCGTCGTCGCTGCCGAACAGCAGGTGCAGGGACGACAGGCCCTCGGCCTCGCACCAGGTGCGCAGGGCCTGCAGCAGGGCCGCGCGGGCCGGGGCGTCGTGCGCCAGCAGGCGGCTGCCGGGCACCGGGGTGAAGGGCACGGCCACCAGGGCCTTGGGGTAGTAGGCCAGGCCATGCTGCTGGTAGGCGTTGGCCCAGGCCCAGTCGAACACGTACTCGCCGTAGGAGTGCTCTTTGCGGTAAACCACACAAGCCGCAGCCAGGCGTTCGCCGACACCGTCGGCCTGCCAGAGCGTGAGCACGGCCGGGCGCCAGCCGGTGTCCGGGCTGGCGCAGCCGCTGCGCTGCAGGGCCGCAAGGTAGGCGTGGCGCATGAAGGGTGTGGGCTGCGACTGGCGCGCCAGCAGGCCGTCCCAGACCGCGGCGTCGAGCGCCAGCACGGAGTCCAGCACCCGGGTGACATAATCGTTTGACCTGTTGTTCACTTGCCGTTTCGCCTGCTTTCCATGCCGCTTCAACTCTGTGTCGCCCAGCTCAATTTCGTGGTCGGCGACATGCCGGGCAATGCCCGCAAGGTCATCGACGCGGCCCATGCGGCGCACGCCTGTGGCGCGCGCCTGCTGCTGACCCCCGAGCTCTCGATCTGCGGCTACCCGGCCGAGGACCTGCTGCTGCGCCCGGCCTTCATGGCCGCCTGTGATGATGCCCTGAAAACCGTGGCCCGCGAGACCGCCGGCCTGAAAGGCCTGGCCATCGTGGTGGGTCACCCCAGCGGCGGCGACCAGCGCAGCCGCTCGGTCAGTGTGCCGCAGCGCCACAACGCGGCCAGTGTGCTGCGCGAGGGCGCGGTGGTGGCAACCTATGCCAAGCGCGAGCTGCCCAACTACCAGGTGTTCGACGAGCGCCGTTATTTCACGCCCGGTCAGGGCGTGTGTGTGTTCGAGGCCGGCGAGGGGGCCGATGCGGTGCGTGTGGGCCTGCTGATCTGCGAGGACGCCTGGTTCGAGGCGCCGGCGCGGCTGGCGCGCGAGGCCGGGGCCGAACTGCTGGCGGTGATCAATGCCTCGCCCTTCCACCTGGGCAAGGGCGGCGAGCGCGAGCAGACCCACTGCGAGCGCGCGCGCCAGAGCGGCCTGCCGCTGGTCTACGCGCACCTGGTCGGCGGCCAGGACGAGGTGGTGTTCGAGGGCCGCTCGTTCGTGGTGAGCGCCGCTGGCGAGGTCGTGGGCCGCGCCCCAAGCTTCAAGGAAGATCTGTTCCCGGCCCTTGTCCAGCGGACCTCGGTTGCTATCGAATGCATAGCAGCGCTGGCGCCGGTGCCGGACGCCGACGCCGACCTGTGGGACGCGCTGGTGCTGGGCGTGCGCGACTACGTGGGCAAGAACGGTTTCCCGGGAGCACTGCTCGGCCTGTCGGGCGGCATCGACTCGGCCCTGGTGCTGGCCATCGCGGTGGACGCGCTGGGCGCGGACCAGGTGCGTGCTGTGATGATGCCCTCGCCCTACACGGCCGACATTTCGTGGATCGACGCGCGCGAGATGGCGCGGCGCCTGCGGGTGCGCTACGACGAGCTGTCCATCGTGCCGCAGTTCGAGGCCTTCAAGGCCACGCTGGCGGCCGAGTTCGCCGGCCGGCCCGAGGACACGACCGAGGAGAACATCCA
>CAZKDU010000065.1:4848-9056 GCA_964551485.1 uncultured Burkholderiaceae bacterium | reverse complement strand
CACCCTGGCGGCCTACCGCCACCTGGGCGTGGCGCCGCCGGCGCGCGCCGGCGAACTGTTCGGCGGCTGAGCCGGTGCCGCGTTCCGGCGGCCACAGGGGCGCGCTGGCCAGCGGGGGCACGGAGAAACCCAGGCAGAGGGGGCGAGGCAGCCAGGCTTCGGTGGCCGCGTGGCTGTCAGGCCGTGTGCTCGTCCAGCGCCCCGCGGTCCAGGTGCTGCTGGTCGGCCCAGCCCACCAGGGTCAGGCCGTCCGGGGTGCTGAGCAGGCGGTTGATTGCGGTGTTGCCGAGCTGCCAGGTGCGCGGGGCCTGCAGGTCCTGGCCGGTGGCGGCGCGGTACAGGATGTCCATCACGCCGCCGTGCGCCACCAGCACCACCAGCCCGCCCGGGTGGCGGCGTGCCAGCTGCTGGGTGGTCTGCACCACACGCTCGCGCAACGCCTGCAGCGACTCCCCGCCCGCGGGCGCCCAGGCCGGGTCGCGCTTGCGCCAGCGCTGTGCGTCTTCGGGCCAGTGCGCCTCGATCTCCGCGAAGGTGCGGCCCTGGAAGTGGCCAAAGGCGCGCTCGCGCAGGCCGGGCGCGGGCACCGGGGTGTGGCCGACGCGGCGCCCGATGATGCGCGCCGTGTCGTGGGCGCGCGCCAGGTCGCTGGTGTAGATGGCCGACACCGGCTCGTGGGCCAGGGCCGCGGCAGCCCGCTCGGCCTGCCAGCGGCCCGTGTCGTTGAGGCCGATGTCCAGGTGGCCCTGGATGCGGGTGTCCACGTTCCAGGCGGTTTCGCCATGGCGCAGGGCAATCAGTCGGGTGGCGGCGTGGCCGTCGGTCATGGGGCGGGGTTCAGGAAGCCGGTGGTGGTGGGGAGGACGGCGGCGGGGTGTCGATGACCACCCGGCGCACACCGCTGGGCGGGTTGGGGAAGCCCTGCAGCGCGGCCTCGAACATGGCCGGCAGCACCAGGCTGTTGTCGCTCCAGCGGCCGTCGTGCGTGGCCCGGGTCTCATAGACCACGCGGCCGCTGGCCAGCTCGCGGATCACCAGGCTGACCTCGCGCTGGTACCAGGGCGTGTCGTCCCAGCCGTAGGGGCCGCCGACGAAGCCGCCGCGGTAGGGGCGGTAGAGATAGGGCGCGGGCCAGGGCCGGGCGTAGGCCGGGCCCCAGGCAGTGCGCAGGGCCTGCACCTGCACCCCCACCTGCACGCTGTAGCGCGCCGGGGCCTGGGCCTCGCCCTCGGCCGCGAGCTGCCAGCCGTGGCGCGCCAGCAGCGGCTGCACCATGGCCTCGGCGCGGGCCTGCGGGTCGGCTGGGGCGCCGGGGCGGGGCGCCGCAGCCTGCTGCGAGGGCAGGCGCTCGAAGCGGTAGCGCGCCGGCGCCACCTGCACCGCCGCGCCGCCCGGTGCTGCGAAGGACGAGAAACTCTGCACGTCGCTGCCCACACGCAGCGTGCCGGCGCAGCCGCTCAGCCCGGCTGCTATCAAAACAAGAGCAAACTTGATCCGGTTCATAAGGCCTCCACGGTGCTTTGGCATGGAGCGCGGGCAAAAGTTCAGAGCGACACCACCGACAGCCCGGGCAGGCCGGGGGTGGGGAACTCCTCGTGGTCGAAGGCGGTGTCGCCCTCGGGGTCGGGCGTGCCGGTGGCCTTCAGGCCCTGGAAGTCGTGCAGCCGCGCGTCCATCAGGTGCGAGGGCACGATGTGCTGCAGGGCGCTGAACATGTTCTCGATGCGGCCCGGGTGCTTCTTCTCCCACTCGCGCAGCATGGCACCGACCTGCTTGCGCTGCAGGTTTTCCTGGCTGCCGCAGAGCGTGCAGGGGATGATGGGGAACTGCCGGTGCTCAGCCCAGCGCGTCAGGTCCTTCTCGGCCACGTAGGCGAGCGGGCGGATCACCACGTGGCGGCCGTCGTCGCTGACCAGCTTGGGCGGCATGCCCTTGAGCTTGCCGCCGAAGAACATGTTGAGAAAGAAGGTCTGCAGCATGTCGTCGCGGTGGTGGCCGAGCGCCACTTTGGTCGCGCCCAGTTCGTCGGCCACGCGGTACAGGATGCCGCGGCGCAGCCGGCTGCACAGGCTGCACATGGTCTTGCCCGGGGCGATTTTGTCCTTGACGATGGAGTAGGTGTCCTGGTTCTCGATGTGGAACGGGATGCCCAGCCCGGTCAGGTAGGCTGGCAGGATGTGTTCGGGAAACCCGGGCTGCTTCTGGTCGAGGTTGACCGCGACGATGTCGAAGTGGATGGGTGCGCGCGCCTGCATCTTGAGCAGGATGTCGAGCATGCCGTAGCTGTCCTTGCCGCCGGACAGGCAGACCATGACCTTGTCGCCTTCCTCGATCATGTTGAAGTCGACGATGGCCTGGCCCATGAGGCGGCACAGGCGCTTTTCGAGCTTGTGCGTCTCGCGCTCGATCTTCAGGTCAGCCCGGCTGGGCGCAGTGGTGTCGACATCGGTCCATACGGCGTTCATGGGCCGTATTTTCTCAGGTCTTCTTCAGGGCCGCCCAGTAGCGGCGCGCATAGCGGCGCTTGAGTGCGGTCTCGCCCGGGCCGTGGTAGCCGGCCGGCTCGAAGACGCGGTCGAAGCCGGCGCGCAGCAGCAGCTCCACGTGCGAGTCGGCGTCGAGCCACAGCGACACGGTGTTGCCGATCGAGGACTCGGCCTGCGACACGTCCTCCACGTACTCGCGCCAGCGCAGGGTCAGGTCGCCGTCGGTGCGCGACTTCAGCGGCGACAGCCAGGGCCGGTACTCGCAAGCTGGCAGGTCGTTGTCGTCGGGCGCGACATGGGTGTCCAGGTAAAGCAGGCCGCCCGGGGCGGTGAGCTCGCCCAGAGCGCCGAGGTAGGCGGCCGGGTCGTCCAGGTGATAGAGCAGGCCCGAGCACACCACCACGTCGTAGGTGCGGCCGGGCCGGAATTCGCGCACGTCTGCGTGGATGAACGCCAGCCCCCCCAGGCTGGCGTAATGCGCCTGGATCAACTGGCAACGGGCCACGTTATCGGCCCGGCCCTCCACCCCCAGCACCGACAGGCCGGCGCGGCGCAGCTCGAAACTCAGGCCCCCTTCGAGGCAGCCCAGGTCCAGCGCCTGTTTGTGGCGCAGGTCGGGACCGCCAAACAGTGCCAGGGTGTCGTGGATCGCCCGGGTGCGGGGCGAGGTTTCGATCAGCGGTTGGCCGGCAATGGTGCTGTCCGTGCCGGTCAGGGGGATGTTGTGCGCCACAAAAGGCGTGGCCTTGATGCGGGCCAGTGTCTGCGCATCGGGCGCGCGCCAGATGCGTTCGATCTGCGATTCGGTCAGTGGGCAGTAGGGCATGTTGTGTCAGTCGGAAAGGGGCACAGCGCCTGCAGGCGCTGTCACCACTGCCCCGTCTCGACCCGGATCGCCACGTCGCAGTCGTCGAAGATCTCCAGCTTGGCAATCTTCACGCGCACGCCCAGCACGCCGGGCAGCAGCATCAGGCGGTGGGCCAGCTTGCCGATCAGGCTCTCCAGCAGGTTCACGTGCTCGGCCGTGCACTCGTCGATGATGATCTTGCGCACCTTGCGGTAGTCGAGCACGTGGGTGATGTCGTCGTCGTGCGGCAGCAGGTCCTGCGTGCCCAGGTTCAGCTCGGCGTCCACCAGGATCGGCTGGGGCGAGGTCTTCTCGTGGTCCAAGATGCCCAGGTTGGCGTCGAAACGCAGGCCGGTGAGGGTCAGGATCTGGGTGCCTTTGCTGTTGAACATGGTGCGGGGCCTGGGAAAAAGGGCGGGGCGGTACCGGGGGCTCACATCAGCGAGAAGTCGCGCTCGAAGCGCATCAGGTGCTGGCCGCCATCCACCAGCAGGGTGGTGCCGGTCAGGGCGCGGTTGTCGAGCGCGAACTTCACCGTGGCCACCACATCCTCGGGGGTGGACGAGCGGCCCAGCGGGCTGAGCGCGTGCAGCGCCTGGAAGCGCTCCTCGCTCAGCAGGTGGCTGGTCAGGGTCAGGCCCGGGGCCACGCCGACCACCCGCAGGCGTGGCGCCAGGGCCTGGGCCAGCAGGGTGTTGGCGGCCTCCAGCGCGGCCTTGGACAGGGTGTAGCTGAAGAAATCGGGGTTGGGATTCCAGAGCTTCTGGTCCAGCAGGTGGACCCTGCAGCCGCGCGGCGGCGGCGCGGCCGGCTCGGCCGCGCGCAGCCGCTCGGCGCGCTGGCGCAGGTGGGCGTGCAGGCCGCGCGCCAGCAGG
>CAZKDU010000065.1:0-4838 GCA_964551485.1 uncultured Burkholderiaceae bacterium | reverse complement strand
AGCAGGTTGACCACGCAGCCGCTGGCGCCGCGCTCGCCCAGGTGGGCATGCAGGGCCTGGGCCAGCAGCACCGGGGCGCCGGTGTTGCTGCGCCAGTGCCGCTCCATGGCGGCGAAGCCGAAGCTGGCCACGCTGTCGTGCTCGAAGGTGGAGGCATTGTTGACCACGGCGTCGAGCTGACCGAAGTGCGCCACCACGGCCGGCACCAGGGCCCGCACCGCGGCCTCGTCGGCCAAGTCGGCCTGGAATGCCTGGGCGGATTCGGCCCAGGCTTCAGAGCCCGAATGGCCGCCAGCCCTTGCCGCAACGTCACAGTCTGCTACAGTTTTGAGAGCATCCTGGGCCGAGCCGCGGTAGTGCACCGCGACCCGCCAGCCGGCCTTCGCCAGCGCCAGCACCGTGGCGCGGCCGAGCCGGCGCGCAGCGCCGGTCACCAGCACCACGGGGCGGACAGGGGATGGGGACATTCGGGGACAATCTGGGGGTGACAAGAACAGCAAGCAGTGTAACGAGTGCCCATGCCGAGGCGGCCGAAGCCGGTGGACTGGCGCCGCGCCTGGCGCGCGCCATCAGCGCCGCTGGCGGCTGGCTGCCCTTCGACGACTTCATGGCCCTGGCGCTGTACGCGCCCGGCCTGGGCTACTACACCAACACCCGGCCCAAGCTCGGCCGCCTGCCAGACAGCGGCCCGGGCGGCGCCAGCGACTTCGTGACCGCGCCCGAGATGACACCGCTGTTCGGCCAAACCCTGGCCGTGGCCGTGGCCGAGGCGCTGCAGGCCACCGGCACTGACGAGGTCTGGGAGTTCGGCGCCGGCACCGGCGCGCTGGCCGCCCAGCTGATCGCCGCGCTGGACGCGCTCGGCCAGCCGCTGCGCCGCTACACCATCGTCGACCTCTCGGGCACGCTGCGCCTGCAGCAGCAGCAGACCCTGGCCGCCCACGCCGCGCGTGTGCACTGGGCCAGCGAGCTGCCCGAGGCCCTGCAGGGCGTGCTGGTCGGCAACGAGGTGCTGGACGCCATGCCGGTGAAGCTGCTGGCCCGCACTGGCGGCGTCTGGCACGAGCGCGGCGTGGCCCGGGCTGACCTCGCCATGGGTCCCTCGGCCGGCGGGCCGGGGGTGGCCGCGGGGCTGGACGACGACCTGCCCCTGACCTGGGCCGACCGCCCCACCCCGCTGCGCCCGCCGCTGGAGGTGGTGGGGCCGCACGACTACCTGACCGAGCTGCACCCGCAGGCCGAGGCCTTTGTGCGCACCCTGGCCGAGCGCCTGCAGCGCAGCGCGCGCGGCGGCGCCGCCTACTTCCTGGACTACGGCTTCCCCGAGGCCGAGTACTACCACCCGCAGCGCCACATGGGCACGCTGATGTGCCACCAGGCCCACCGCGCCGACCCCGACCCGCTGAGCCAGGTCGGGCAGAAGGACATCACGGCCCACGTCAACTTCACCGGCGTGGCCCTGGCCGGGCAGGACGCCGGCCTGGGCGTGCTCGGCTACACCAGCCAGGCGCGTTTCCTCATGAACTGCGGCCTGCTTGAGCGCCTGGCCCCGGCCTCGCCGGCCGAGCGCGGCCAGGCCCAGAAGCTCATGACCGAGCACGAGATGGGCGAGCTGTTCAAGGTCGTCGGCTTTTGCACTGGCACCCCCTGGGCGGCGCGCGGCTTCGCGCTGGGCGACCGCTGCCACACCCTCTGACACCGCGGCACTGCGCACCCAGCCCCCGCCCATGCTCCGCTGGCTCATCGTCACCTTCCTGGCCCTGGTGCTGATCAGCGGCATCACGCCCTGGCTGCACAAGCTCGGCCTGGGCCGGCTGCCGGGCGACTTTCGCTTCCGCCTGTTCGGGCGCGAGTGGTTCATCCCGCTGACCAGCACCGTGCTGCTGAGCCTGGCCGCCGCCCTGGTGGCGAAGGTGGTCTAGCTGTTGAGTCTCTGGCGGTTGTTCATGGCCGGGAGGCGGTCCGTGGGCGGCTGGTACAGGTGAATTCCTAGCACAGAACCCGGTCTGAGGGCCCATACCTGAGGGCCGCGGCGGGGCAATGGCATCCGGCGTGGACGCGACTGACTAAGATGCGCGGCCCACCCACCGCCGCACGACCGGCCACGGCCTTTGGCCGGTGACCTGTCGGGGGCGAGGTGTTCCTGTGTTCCAGCCCACGGTGAGCGCACCGAAGGCTTGGTTGCTGCCTAGGCCTGTGCCCGACAGGCCCTGGCATTCCCCCCGATGGAGACCACCCGCCGTGCCACTTGCTGCCTTGTCTGACCGCGCCTTTGGCGTGGCCCTTGCGGGCCTGCTGGCGCTGCTGACCGGCTGCGCCAGTGCGCCGCGCGAAGGGGGCGTCCCATCGGCGCCCACCACTGCGGCGTTGGCCCAGCCACCGTCGCAGCAGCGCGACAGTTACCGCCATGACGAAGACCACGCCGAGGCCGTGGCTTCGGTGCGCCCGTCGCCACTGCGCCTGGCACCGCAGGTGCGGCTGGACCCGGAGCACGCCCTGTTCCAGGAGCTGGCGCTGGATTACCTGGGCATCCCTTATCGGCGTGGCGGCTCCAGCCTGGCCACCGGGGTGGACTGCAGCTACCTGATCTACCACCTCTACCGCCGTGCCACCGGTCTGCACCTGCCACGCTCGGCAGCCGAGCAGGCCCAGGCCACCGAGCCGGTGCCCCTGGACGGGTTGCGCGCCGGGGACCTGCTGTTTTTCCGTTATGCCGACCGGCGCTATGGCCATGTGGCCGTGTACATGGGCGATGGGGTGTTCCTGCACGCCGGTGAGAAGGACGCGCAGGTCACCACCGACGAGCTCTCCAAGCCCTACTGGCTGCGCCGGCTGACCGGCATCCGCCGCGTGTTGCCAGGCCGGCGCGCCTGAGCGGGCCTGGCCCGTTGCGAGCCCTCGGCCTCAGCGCGCGGCCGAGGCCTTGCGCGCAGGGGGTGTCGCCGGCTTCTTGGCGCCCCGGATGGTGGACGCGGGCAGTGGTTCCGACGCCAGCGGTGGGGGGCCAAAGGCCTGGCCGGAGGCGTCGCGTGCGGCGGCCGTGGGCAGCGGCGGTGGCGGAGGGGCCTGGACCGGGGCTGTGCGGTGGGTGTCCGAGAGGTCCTGCGGGGTCAGGTCCACCGAGGGTGTGGCGATCTTATTGCGGGTCTGGGCCTGGGCCAGCGGCATCAGCAGCGCGCTGGCCAACACCAGCAAGAGGGGCAGACGGGTGGGCATGGTGAGGGTCTCCTGCGGCAAATCTACCACCGTGCGCGGCGCGCAGCCACATGGCCCATGGGTATCGGGCGGGTAAACACTCCGTAAAACCGCCGCAGGGCGGTCGCCGTGGCCGGGCACAGCCGATAACATCGAGTTTTCCCTCTGCGCGATGGTCACCCCCCGGGGGTGGCCAGTCATCACCATGCCCATGCCCCCAACGCCCTTTGCCCCCCGGTCCCAGGCCGGCCTGTCCCGTCCCCGCCTGCTGGCCGGTCTGGCCGCCCTGGCCGTGGCCGCTGGCCTCGGTGCCTGGTGGTGGCAGGGGCGGGCCCCGGCGGCGGGCGAGGGCGGCGACGCCGCCAGCGCGGCCAGCCGGCGATTCGGCGGGCCCGCGGGCAGCCGGCCCCAGCCGGTCTCGGTGGGTCAGGCGCGGCAGCAGGACATCCGGGTGGTGGTCAACGCCATCGGCACCCTGACCGCGCTCAACACCGCCGTGGTGCGCGCGCGCGTGGACGGCGAACTCAAGGCCCTGCGCTTCAAGGAGGGCCAGCAGGTCAGAGCCGGCCAGCTGCTGGCCGAGATCGATCCGCGCGCTTTCCAGGTGGCACTGGCCCAGGCCGAGGGTCAGCTGGCGCGTGACCAGGCCCAGCTCAAGAACGCCCAGCTCGACCTGACGCGCTACCAGGACCTGCTGGCCAAGGACTCGATCGCCCGGCAGCAGGTCGACACCCAGGACGCGCTGGTGCGCCAGCTGCAGGGCACGGTCAAGGCCGACCAGGCGGCGGTGGACAGCGCGCGCCTGCAGCTCTCCTACACCCAGGTGCTGGCCCCGATCGGCGGCCGGCTCGGCCTGAAGCAGGCCGACCTGGGCAACGTGGTGCGCGCCAGCGACACCAACGGCATCGTCAGCATCACCCAGACCCAGCCGATCGCCGTGGTCTTCGCCGTGCCCGAAACCCACCTGGCGCAGATCAACCGCCAGCTCAAGGCCAACCAGCCGCTGCCGGTCGAGGCCTGGGACCGCGAGCAGCGCCAGCGCCTGGCTAGTGGCCGCGTGACCAGCACCGACAACGCCATCGACAGCGCCACCGGCACCATCCGCCTGAAGGCCGAGTTCGCCAACGCCGACGGCGCGCTGTTCGCCAACCAGTTCGCCAACATCCGCCTGCAGATCGACCAGCTCAGCGGCGTGCTCGCGGTGCCGGTGCCGGCGGTGCAGCGCGGCACGCCCGGCACCTTCGTCTATGCGGTGCAGGACGACGGCGCGGTGCAGGTGCGCCGCGTGCGCCTGGGCGCGACCGACGGCGACTGGGTCCAGGTCGAGGGCGAGCTGGCGGCCGGCGAACGCGTGGTCACCGACGGTGCCGACCGCCTGCGCGACGGTGCCAAGGTCGAAGTCATCACCCCGGGTGGGGCGCGCTACGGTGCCGGTGCTCCCACGCGGCGCCACGCCGCCAGCAGCCCTGCCAGTGCTGCCAGTGCTGCCAGTGCTGCCAGTGCTGCCAGTGCTGCCAGTGGCCCTGCGGCCGGGCGGGTGGTGGGGGAGTTGCCCTCCGCCGCGCCGGCCTCGGCTGCGGTGCGTGGGCCCGGCGCGGCGTCGGCGGCGGCCCCGCTGGCCGGTGCCGCCGATGCCGGTGCTT
>CAZKDU010000064.1:0-9212 GCA_964551485.1 uncultured Burkholderiaceae bacterium | reverse complement strand
TCGGCGTGCACATGCCCAGCTACCTGCGCGACAAGGGCCTGTCGCCCCAGGTGGCCAGCTACGCGCTGGCGCTGATCGGCCTGTTCAACGTGTTCGGCACCTACCTGGCGGGCACGCTGGGCCAGCGCCTGGCGAAGAAGCACATCCTGGCCTTCATCTACTTCGCCCGCGCGGTGGTGATCACGGTGTTCCTGTGGGCGCCACTGACACCGCTGAGCGTGTACCTGTTCGCCAGCGTCATGGGCGTGCTGTGGCTGTCCACGGTGCCGCCGACCAACGCGGTGATCGCCCAGATCTTCGGGGTGCAGCACCTGTCCATGCTCGGCGGCTTCGTGTTCTTCAGCCACCAGATCGGCTCCTTCCTGGGGGTCTGGCTCGGTGGCTACCTGTACGACCGCACCGGCAGCTACGACGTGGTCTGGCTGATCGCCATCGGCCTGGGTTTGCTGGCCGGCCTGGTCAACCTGCCGGTGCGCGAGCACGCGATCGTGCGCACCCGGCCGCAGGGGGCCTGAGGTGGGCCCCCGCAGCCACGCGCTGCTGGCCTGGGTCGCCGTGCTGCTGGCCCTGGCCGGGGCCTTTGCGCTCTACACCCGGCCCGACTTCCTGGTCACGCTGGCCAACCAGGTCTGGGCCTGTTTTTACTGAGCACATTGGCAAACAGGCCTCCAGCCCTTGCCATTGCTTGCTCTTTAGCTACTGAATCAATAGCACCCAGGGCTGGGGCCATGACCGGCGGGGCCCCGGCCCGGTGCCGCTGCCCCGCCACCCCCACCAGCCGCGGCCTTGGGCAGGCGCCCGAGCCCGACCCTGCAGGCAGCCCTGGCGGCAGGCACCACCCCACCACGCTACACTGGTCTTCTTGGGTGCGGGGCCCGTGGGTGGGCGCCGCAGGTTGTTGCGCAGGTCGGGCCGCCGCGCGGCCCTTCCTTGCCTGTCCGCCCCATGCCCATTGCCCCGACCCTGACCGACACCGTCGCCGCCGCGCTGTTCGCTGCGGCCCTGCTCCACACCTTTGCCGCCAAGGGCTTCGAGCGCCTGGCCCGGCGCCAGCCGCGCCACGCCGGCCTGTGGCACCTGCTGGGCGAGGTCGAGGTGGTGTTCGGCTTCTGGGCCATGCTGCTCATCCTGGCGCTGGCCCTGCTGCAGGGCCCGGGCGCGGCCCTGGGCTACGCCGAATCGCGCAACTACACCGAGCCCCTGTTCGTCTTTGTGGTCATGGTGGTGGCAGCCTCGCGCCCGGTACTGCACAGCGTCACGGCCAGCGTTGCCGCGGCCGCGCGCTGGCTGCCGGTGCCCACGCCCTGGGCCCGGGCCTGGCTCGGGCTGTTCGCCGTGCCGCTGCTGGGTTCGCTGATCACCGAGCCCGCCGCCATGACCCTGGCCGCGCTGATGCTCGCGCCGCAGGTGTTCCGCCCCGAGGTGCCCGAGCGCGCCAAGTACCTGGCGCTGGGCGTGCTGTTCGTCAACGTGTCCATCGGCGGCACCCTGACCTCGTACGCGGCGCCGCCCGTGCTCATGGTGGCCAGCACCTGGCAGTGGGACAGCGCCTTCATGGCCACCCAGTTCGGCTGGAAGGCCGCGCTGGCCGCGCTGGTCAACGCCACGCTGGCCACGGCGCTGCTGCGCCGCCACCTGGAGGAGCCGCCCCCCCCCGTTCATGCCCTTGCCCCGGTCCCGGTGCCGAGTGCCACCATCCCGCTGCCGGTGGTGGCGGTCCATGTGCTGCTGCTCGCGGGCATCGTGGCCTCGGCCCACCACCCGGTGGTGTTCCTTGCGCTGTTTTTGCTGTTCCTGGGCTTCGTGCAGGCCTACGGCGAGCACCAGAGCCCACCCATCCTCAAGGAGGCCCTGCTGGTCGGCTTCTTCCTGGCTGGTCTGGTGGTGCTGGGCGGCCTGCAGACCTGGTGGCTGCAGCCGCTGCTGGCCGAGCTGGCGCCGCTGGCGCTGTTCTTCGGCGCCCTGGGCCTGACCGCCCTCACCGACAACGCGGCCCTGACCTACCTGGGCTCGCTGACCCAGGGCCTGTCGGACACGGCGCGCTACATGCTGGTGGCCGGTGCCGTGGCCGGCGGCGGGCTGACCGTGATCGCCAACGCCCCCAACCCGGCGGGCGCGGCCCTGCTGCGGCGCGGCTTCGCCGACGGTGCCATCGGCCCCCTGGGCCTGCTGGGGGGCGCGGCCGTGCCGACCGTGGTGGCGGCCGCGGCCTTCCTGCTGCTCTGAACGAGGGCCGCCGGTGTCGCCACGCCCGGGGTCCGTCGCACCCAAGCCTGGCGAGCGCACGCGCGGGCGCCCGGTGTCGCCGCGCGCCCCTCATTGGGCGCGGGGGCCCGCCGCCCCCCTCGCCGGCGGCGGGTCAGGCATGTGCCCAGGTCCAGGGCATGCCACAGGCACAATTAGCGCCCATCACGCGCTGCTGCCCCGCACCCCATCCACATGCGCCCGCCCGAACCCCGCCTTGCCATGACCACCTCACCCGCCCCCAGCCTCGGCCCCGCCGTCCAGACCCGCCCGCCCCTGCCGCACGGCAGCGAACCCCCCTCGCCCTGGGTGCAGCGCTGGTCGCACCTGGTGCCCGCCGGGGGCCGCGTGCTCG
The DNA here is from genome assembly GCA_964551485.1 of uncultured Burkholderiaceae bacterium. Lineage (GTDB taxonomy): Bacteria > Pseudomonadota > Gammaproteobacteria > Burkholderiales > Burkholderiaceae_C > CAZKDU01. The sequence goes on along the minus strand of CAZKDU010000064.1, from coordinate 6,613 downwards.
ACGTGGCCTGCGGCCATGGCCGGCACATGCGCTGGTTCGCCGGGCGCGGCCACCCGGTCAGCGGAGTGGACCGCTCACCCGATGCCGTGGCCACCGTGCACGGCCTGGGCGAGGCGCTGCTGGCCGACATCGAGCACGGGCCCTGGCCGTTCCCGGGCCGCACGTTCGACGCCCTGGTGGTGACCAACTACCTGTGGCGCCCGCTGTGGCCGGCACTGCGCGCCAGCCTGGCACCCGGCGGCGTGCTGATCTACGAGACCTTTGCCCAGGGCAACGAGACCGTGGGCAAGCCCTCGCGCCCAGACTTTTTGCTGCGCCCGGGCGAGCTGCTGCAGGCCTGCGCCGGGCTGCGCGTGGTGGCCTACGAGGACGGTTTCCTGGACACACCGGCGCGCTACGTGCAGCGCGTGGCCGCGGTGCACGAGCACGCCGGGGCCAGCGCGCCACGCCACGCGCTCCAGGGCGAGGGCCTGTCTCGTTAGAATGCTCATTTACCGTTCGAACACCCCACTGCGGACATGACCTCCACCTTCCGCCAGATCACTGGCAGCATTGTTGCCCTCGTGACCCCGATGCACGAGGACGGCAGCGTGGACTACCCCACGCTGCGCAAGCTCATCGATTGGCACATCGCCGAAGGCACGGACTGCATCGGCGTGGTCGGCACCACCGGCGAGTCGCCCACCGTCAACGTTGAAGAGCATTGCGAGATCATCCGTGTCTCGGTCGATCAGGCCGCCAAGCGCGTGCCCATCATGGCCGGCTGCGGCGCCAACTCCACGGCCGAGGCCATCGAGCTCGCACGCTTCGCCAAGAAGGTCGGCGCCGACTGCCAGCTCCAGGTCGTGCCCTACTACAACAAGCCCACGCAAGAGGGCCAGTACCGGCACTTCTGCGCGATTGCCGAGGCCGTGGGCGACCTGCCCACCGTGCTTTACAACGTGCCCGGCCGCACCGTGGCCGATATGGCGCACGACACCGTGCTGCGCCTGGCCCAGGTGCCGGGCATCGTGGGCATCAAGGAAGCCACCGGCAACATCGAGCGCGCACAGTGGCTGATCCGCGACGTGCCCAAGGGTTTCGCCGTGTACTCGGGTGACGACCCCACCGCCGTGGCGCTGATGCTGTGTGGCGGCCAGGGCAACGTGAGCGTCACCGCCAACGTGGCACCGCGCCAGATGCACGAGCTTTGCGTGGCTGCCATGGCCGGCGACGTCAAGACCGCGATGGCGCTGCAGTTCCAGCTGATGCCGCTGCACAAGCACCTGTTCGTTGAAGCCAACCCCATCCCCGTGAAGTGGGCCCTGGCCCGGCTCGGCCGCTGCGGTGGTGCGCTGCGCCTGCCCATGACCCCCCTCACCCCCCCCAACGAAGCGGTGGTCGAAGGCGCGCTGCGCGCCAGCGGCCTGCTCTGACCGGTTTTTGATCGACGCGTTTTCGAGGCACCTTCTGTGAAGCAACTTGCACGACTGGGCCTGCTTGGCCTCTCCATGAGCCTGGCGGCCTGCTCGGTTTTCGACAGCGACAGCACCAAGGTCGACTACAAGAGCGCGGGCAAAGCCCCTTCGCTGGTGGTGCCCCCGGACCTGAGCCAGCTCGCGCGCGAAAGCCGCTACACCGTGCCCGGCAACGGCCCGGTCACAGCCAGCGGCTACCAGGCAGCGCTGGGTGCGGCCACACCGGCCACCCAGGTCACAGCCGCCCAGTCGATTGCCGACGCGCGCATCGAACGCGCCGGCAACCAGCGCTGGCTGGTGGTGAACCGCCCGGCCGAACAGCTTTGGGGCCCAGTGCGCGACTTCTGGCAGGAAAACGGCTTTCTGCTGACCGTCGACCAGTCCAACCTCGGCATCATGGAAACCGACTGGGCCGAAAACCGCGCCAAGCTGCCGCAGGACTTCATCCGCAACACCATTGGCAAGGTGCTGGACTCGATCTACGACACCGGCGAGCGCGACAAATTCCGCACCCGCCTGGAGCGCAGCGCCAGCGGCGGCACCGAGATCTACATCAGCCACCGCGGCATGATGGAGGTATACAGCGACAACCAGAAGAACCAGACCGTGTGGCAGCCACGCCCGGCCGACCCCGAGCTGGAAACCGAGTTCCTGCGCCGCCTGATGGTCAAGCTCGGTGTGTCGCAGGTGCAGGCGAAGGCCCAGGCCGAGGCGGTCGCTGCACGCGGCGTGGCACGTGCCACCGTGCTCAACAACACCCCGGTGGTGCAGATCGACGAAGGCTTCGAGCGCGCCTGGCGCCGCGTCGGCCTGACGCTGGACCGCACCGGCTTCACCGTGGAAGACCGCGACCGCAGCCAGGGCACCTACTTCGTGCGCTACGTCGAGCCCAACGCGGCCAAGCAGGAACAGCCCGGCTTCTTCAGCCGCCTGTTCAGCAGCAAACCCACCCCGCCGGCACCCCTCAAGTACCGCATCGCCCTGCGCAGCCAGGGCGAGCAGACCACGGTCTCGGTGCTCAACGCCAACGGAGCGCCCGAGAGTTCGGCCAATGCCCAGCGCATCGTGCGCGTGATCGCCGACGACCTCAAGTAAACCCTCTGTGCACGCCGCCACATGCTGAGGTTGCGCAGCCTGGGCAGCGGCAGCAGCGGCAATGCCACCGTCATCGAGGCGCGCTGCGGCCTGCAGGTCACGCGCCTGCTGGTGGATTGCGGCCTGGGCCTGCGCGAGCTCGAGGCCCGGCTGCAGCAGGCCGGCCTGACGGCTGCTGACCTGCACGGCATCTTCATCACCCACGAGCACGCTGACCACATCGGCTGCGCCGCCGGTTTTGCACGGCGCCAGCGCCTGCCGATCTGGATGAGCCGGGGCACCCACGCCGCCCTGCCCACGGCCGACTATGGCGAGGGCCTGCGCTTCGCGTGCGACGGCGAGGCCATCGCCCTGGGGGCCCTGCAGTTCACGCCCTTCACCGTGCCGCACGACGCGCGCGAGCCGCTGCAGCTCACCTGCAGCGATGGTGCCACCCGCCTCGGCGTGCTGACCGACCTGGGCCACGCCAGTGCGCATGTGATGGCGCACCTGGCCGGCTGTCACACCGTGCTGCTGGAATGCAACCACGACCCCGAGCTGCTGCAGGCGTCGCGCTACCCGGCCTTCTTGAAACGTCGTGTCGGTGGCCGCCTGGGTCACCTGGCCAACCACGCGGCCGCCACCATTGCCCAGGCCCTGGTGCCCAGCGGCCTGCGCCAGCTGCTGGCCGCGCACCTGAGCCAGCAGAACAACCGCCCGGCCCTGGCCCAGGCCGCACTGGCCACGGCCCTGGGCTGTGCCCCGGGCGATGTGCCGGTGGCCGACCCGCTGCAAGGCAGCGCCTGGCTGCAGGCATGAAAAAAGCCACCCGAAGGTGGCTTCTGGTAAATCGCTCGGAGCGATTACTTCTTGGCGGCGTCGGCAGCAGCGGAAGCGGCGCCAGCAGCAGCGGAGGCAGCGGCTTCTGCAGCAGGAGCAGCGGCGGAAGCAGCAGCAGAAGCGGCTTCGGCGGGAGCCGAGGCAGCGGCGGGGGCCGGTGCGGGAGCAGGAGCGGGAGCTTCGGCCTTCTTGCCGCAGGCAGCCAGGGCAGCGGCAGCAATCAGGGTCGCCAGTACGAGCGATTTTTTCATTTCAATATTCCTTAATGGACAGGGAGACAAACAATTTTCAAAAACCGCCGATGCAACACAGCCAAAGGTTTTGGAATGACTGTCTTGAAAGGCCGAGAGAAAGGGCTTGGACGCTTCCGTCTCAGCTTTAAATTATAAGCAGAAACCCTGCAAGTCTTACAAACCCTGACAGCAGTTTACCGAGCGCGGGCGGGCACAAAAACAACACCGGGATCACCATGAATTGCGCCTTCAGCCACCGCGCTGCGGCCAGTTCAGCCCGCCGGGTGCAGCCAGCCGGCCTCGCACCAATCGCTCAGCAGCTCACGCGCGGCCTTGCTGGCCTGGACCAGCGAGGCCGCGTCCAGGCCACGCTCGTCGGCCAGGCGGTGCATCAGGCGTGCGTCGCGGCCCGAGGCGCGCAAGCTCTCGCCGTTGATGAACACATGCCGTGCGTCGTAAAGCATACGGGTGCGCGCGTCCAGCACCACCCCCGCCCCCGCAGGCAAGGCGGCGCCGGCGTCGAACCAGACCTGGGCCTTGGGCTCGGACAGCACCTCGCCGAGCGCGCAGGCCAGGCTGTGCGGCTCGCGCAGCGCAGCGGCCACGGCACGCGCGGCGAAGTCGTGCAGTCCCTGCGGCACACGCGCCGGCTCGGCCACGGCGGGCTGGACAGGGTCTCGGTAGAGCTGGTCGGGCAGCTGGTCGTGGGCGGCCTCGGCCAGGCGCTGCAGCAGCTCGCGCCCGAGCTCGGGAAGGCGCGGCGCGCGAAAGCCCACCGAGGCGGTCATGCACGGCCCCTCGGCCACACCATCGTGCGCATAACGCGGCGGCAGGTAGAGCATGTCGCCCGGTTCAAGCACGAACTCTTCTTCCGGCTCGAAGTGCGCCAGGATCTTCAGGGGCACGTCGTCGCGCAGGCGCAGGTCGGGCTGGCGCCCGATGCGCCAGCGCCGCCGCCCCTGCAGCTGCAGCAGGAACACGTCGTAGCTGTCGAAGTGCGGGCCGACGCCTCCCCCGTCGCTGGCCCAGCTCACCATCACGTCGTCCAGGCGCGCGTCGGGCACAAAGCGGAACTGGCGCAGCAGCCCGTGCAATGCAGGCTGGTGCAGGTCCATGCCCTGCACCAGCAGGGTCCAGTGCGGGGTCTTCTGCGCGGGCAGGCGCGCGAACGGCCCGTGGCGCAGACGCCAGCGTCCGGCCTGCTGCTGCACCAGGCGCGACTCGGTGCCATCGCTGGTCGCGAGCTCGAACAGCCGGGCCCGGTCGAGCAGGCGCTCGGCCTGGGGCACGGCCTGGCGCACGAGCAAGGGTTTTTTCTGCCAATGGCGCCGCATGAACTGGCGCGGCGTCTGCATGCCCAGCAGCGCCAGGCGAAGGTTTTCATCCATGGGACAATTCTGCCTTATGGAAATCACCCCTCAATGCGTCGTGGCCCTGACGTGGACCTTGTCCGACAGCCTGGGCGAAGTGCTGGACGAACTGTCCAGCCCCGTGGAATTTCTGGTTGGTGGCACCGACCTGCTGACCCGTGTCGAAGAAGCCCTGCAAGGCCATGTGGCCGGCGACACGCTGCGCCTGCACCTGGAGCCCGAGGAGGCTTTTGGCGACTACGACGGCTCCCTGGTGTTCCTGGAGCCACGTGCCCACTTCCCGGAAACCCTGGAAGCCGGCATGACTTTCGAAGGCTTGCCCGAGGGCTGCACAGCCAGCGCGCCCAAGGACCGCCTGTATGTGGTCACCGACCTCCTGGAAGAGCAGGTGGTGCTGGACGCCAACCACCCGCTGGCCGGCATCTCGCTGGAGATCGAGGTCACGGTCCAGGGTGTGCGCGAAGCCACCGAGAACGAGCTGAACCAAGGCACGGCCGGCGTGGGCTTCTTCAAGGTCCAGCCGCAGGCCCCGGGCAGCGATTCACTGCACTGAGACAGCGCCATACGCACCCAGCCCGGGTACCCACAGGTGGATGGCCTGTTTGGGCGCCAGGCAGACGCGCCGCTCAAGTTGTGCCGGTGGAGCCGTAGCCACCTTCGCCACGCTGGCTGGGCGGGAACTCGCTGACCACGTTGAAGCTGGCTTGCAACACCGGCACGATGACCAGCTGAGCGATGCGCTCCATGGGCTCGATGGTGAAGGCCGTGTCGCTTCGGTTCCAGGCGCTGACCATGAGCTGGCCCTGGTAGTCGCTGTCGATCAGGCCGACCAGGTTGCCCAGCACGATGCCATGCTTGTGGCCCAGGCCGGAACGCGGCAGGATCAGCGCGGCGTACCCCGGGTCGCGCAGCCAGACGGCCAGGCCCGTGGGCACCAGCTGCCAGGCGTTCGGGCCCAGCGTGAGCGGCGCGTCCAGGCAGGCGCGCAGGTCCAGCCCGGCGCTGCCGGGCGTGGCATAGGTCGGCAGCTGGCTGGCCAGTCGGGCGTCCAGCACCTTGACGTCGATCTTCATCATGCTTGAGGTTGTTTTGTGGCCGCAGCCCTTGTGCGCTGGGCGATCTCTGCTATCAATTCGCGAGCAAGCTCGGTCTTGCCGGCTTGCGGCAGCTCGCGGCTGCCCTGTGCGTCCACCAGCAGCAGGGCGTTGTGGTCCTGACCGAAAGTAGCCGGGCCGATGTTGCCTACCAGCAGCGGCACACCCTTGCGCTCGCGCTTGGCCCGGGCATGGGCCAGCAGGTCCCGGCTTTCGGCGGCGAAGCCCACGCAGAACAGCGTGCCTGCACGCGCACGCGGCGACTGCGCCACCGTGGCCAGGATGTCCGGGTTCTCGGTGAAGGCCAGCGCCGGGGCCTGGCCCGAACCATCCTTCTTGAGCTTGTGCTCGGCCGCCACGGCCGGGCGCCAGTCGGCCACGGCCGCGGTGGCCACGAACACGTCGGCCCCCTCCACCGTGGCCAGCACGGCCTGCAGCATCTCCTGGGCCGAGCGCACGTTGATGCGCTGCACACCGCGCGGCGTGGCCAGGGCCACCGGCCCGGCCACCAGGGTCACGTGGGCACCGGCCTCGCGCGCGGCCTG
>CAZKDU010000063.1:0-9215 GCA_964551485.1 uncultured Burkholderiaceae bacterium | reverse complement strand
AAGGCCAGCAGCGTCAGCGGGTGCATGGCCTCGTCCAGCCGCAGCCCCTCCACATAAGGCCAGTCCAGCACACGCGAGCCCACGTAGGGCATGGTGCGCGGGTCGGCCAGGGTCACGAACTCCACGTACTTGGCGCTGCCCAGCGGCTCGACCTTCCTGGCCAGCTCGGCAAACGAGTAGCCGACCCAGGGGATGACCATGGACCAACCCTCAACGCAGCGCAGGCGGTAGACCCGTTCTTCCTGAGCACTGAGCCTGAGCAGGTCTTCCAGTGTGTACTTGCCCGGCTTCTTCACCAGGCCCTCGACCTCGACCGTCCAGGGCGTGGTCTTGAGCGTGTGGGCGTTGCGCGCCGGGTCGCTCTTGTCGGTGCCGAACTCGTAGTAGTTGTTGTACCCGGTGGCGTCCTTGTACTCGGTGGGCTTGTCCAGCGCGCTGGCGCCGGCCACGGCCGAAGGCACGGCAGCCAGCGGGGCAAGCCGTCCCGGGCGCGGGCTCAGCGCCAGGGCCTCGCGGCCGGCCCAGCTGGCCAGCACGCCGCCGGCGGTGCCCAGGGCCAGGGTCTGCAGCCACTCGCGGCGCGACTGGTACAGGGGGGCGGGGGTGATCTCGCTGGGCCGGGGGTGCGAGAAGCCGCTGGAAGAAGTCTGGATGAGCATGGTGCGGTCCTGGTGTCCCAAGGAAGGGGACCGGTGGTCCCCGAGGGTTTCCATGGGTCGTGGGAGCTGCACCATTCTTACAAGTTCCGGCGGGCGGCGCACGCCGCCGGTTGAGCCTTGACACCGGCAGGGCCCCGGCTCGGAGCCCGCCCACGGCCGCTCAGAGCGTGCCGTAGCTGTGCAGGCCGCTCAGGAACATGTTGACGCCCAGGAAGGCGAAGGTGGTCACGGCCAGCCCGGCCAGCGCCCACCACGAGGCCACGGTGCCGCGCAGGCCCTTCATGAGGCGCATGTGCAGCCAGGCCGCGTAGTTGAGCCAGACGATCAGGGCCCAGGTTTCCTTGGGGTCCCAGCTCCAGTAGCCGCCCCAGGCCTCGGCGGCCCAGAGCGCGCCCAGCACGGTGGCGATGGTGAAGAAGGCAAAGCCCACGGCGATGGCCTTATACATCACGTCGTCCAGGATCTCCAGGCTGGGCAGGCGCTCGGCCAGGCGCTTGCGGCCAAGCAGGATGCCCAGCGCGATCAGGGCCGACACCGCCGCATAGACCAGCCAGTAGCTGCCGCCAGCCTCGCTCACGCCGCGCTGGCGGAAGGCGATGGGCACAAAGCACAGGGCCGCGCCGAACAGCCAGATCGGTGCCAGCTTGTGCCAGCGCGTCTCGCCGGCCTGCTGCTTGATCAGGTAGGCAAACGCCACCATGGCCGCCAGGGCGAAGGTGCCGTAGCCGATGAAGTTGGCCGGCACGTGCAGCTTCATCCACCAGCTTTTGAGGGCCGGCACCAGCGGCTGGATCTCGTGCGCCTCGCGCACCACGGTGTACCAGAGCAGGAAACCCACGGCCGCGCTGACCACCAGCATGACGAAGGCGCCCAGGGCACGGGTCTGGTACTGGTCCTCGTAGTACAGGTAGAAGGTGGCGGTGAGCCAGCAGAACAGCACGAACACCTCGTAGAGGTTGCTGACCGGGATGTGGCCGATGTCGGCGCCGATCAGGTAGCTCTCGTACCAGCGCACCATGGTGCCGGTGAGCGCCAGCGTCACGGCGACCCAGGCCAGGCGCGAACCGATCAGCTCCATGCTGCCGCTGGTGCTGCGGCCGAGCATGCCGAACCAGTAGAACAGGGTGCTCATGAAGAACAGAACGCTCATCCACAGAATGGCCGACTGGCTGGACAGGAAGTACTTGAGCCAGAACACCGACTCGGCGCGCGCCAGCTCGCCCTGGTAGGCCGCCAGAGCAACCAGCGAGAGCACGGCCACGGCCAGCATCAGGGCGCGCAGCGGGCGCCAGAACCAGCCGATCCAGATCGCCGCAGGCAGCGTCCCGAGCAGGATGCCTTGCTCGTAGCCGTCCATGGCGCCGTGGTAGCGTGCGAACGCAAACAACCCGCCGGCCACCACCAGCAGGGCGAACAGCCAGTCGGTCCAGTTGCGGCGCGCGAAATAGCCTTCGGTCAGGTCCACGCGCAGGGCGCTGGCCTGGCCGGCTTGGGAAGTGGTGGCAGTGTTCATGTGGACCCCTTGTCGGTGGCGGGCGCCGGCGTCACGCCGAGCAGGCCCTGGCTGAGCTGGCGAAATTCACGGTCGCCGTCCATGGTCTTGCGGTTGGTCGAGAGGGCGAGCATGGCCTGGGTGCGGCCGTCGCGCGGCGCCAGCCAGACCCAGAGGCGGCGCTCGCGCACGTAGAGCATGGCAAACACGCCCAGAATGAGCAAGGCGCAGCCCAGGTAGACCACGGTCTTGCCAGGGGCACGTGCCACCTGGAACACGCTGGCCTGCACCTGCTTGAAGTCCTTCAGCACGAAGGCCATGGGCGCCGGGTAGAACTGGGCGTCGCTCAGGGCCAGCACGGCCTGGGTCATGAAGCCCTGGGTCTTCTCGCTGGGCACCAGGGGCGGCAGGCCGGCGCGCTCCTGGCCGAGCTGGGCCAGCTCGAACAGCACGCCGTTGAGGATGCGCACCAGCACTTCGCCGGCACGGCCGCGCTCGGCCTCGGGCACGTTGGCCTCAAGGAAGTCGGACACCGCCTGCAGCCCCATGGCCGGCGGCTTGTTCTCGCGCGGGCCGCGCTCGGCCCCGGCGAACAGGGCCAGGGCACGCGTGGCCGACTGCACCAGCTGGTCGGCCAGCTCGGGGCGGGCCGGGTCGACCGCGTGGCGCGCGTAGCGGCGCACCGCCTGCTCGCGCAGGGACGGGTCGGCCAGGCTGGCGCGCAGGCGCAGGAAGCCATCAAGCCCGCCCTGGGCGTCGGCCGGCACGCGCATGTAGCGCAGCGGCTCGGACGGGCTCTCGCGCGAGCCCATCAGGTACACCGGCACACCGTCGCCGGTGTCCACCGGCAGCATGTAGTTGTGGAACTCGCGCGCCTGGCCGGCGGCGTCGCGCAGCTTGTAGGTGATGCTGGGGCCGACGTTGCGCAGCTCTTTCTTGGTCACGGTCTTGTTGGCCGCGCCCAGGCGCGCGTCGATGGACTCGCGCAGGTCGACCTTGCGCACGTCGGTGGTGCTGCCGCCGCCCAGGTTCTCGACGTTGATGACACGCAAGCCTGTGAATTCCAGCGTGAGCTTGTCCTGGCCGCCGCCGCGCGTGAGCTCGGCGCTGCTGCCAATCACGCCCTCGACCTCGAACGGTGCGGTACCGGCCACCAGCGGCAGCGCCTGCAGGCGCACGCTGGAGCCGCCGTCGTCGAAGCTGGACTGGTAGATTTCGATGCCGCGGTGGCTGACCGGGTGGTTGACCTCGACACGCGCCGGCTTCTGCTCGCCCGTGGCCTTGTCGTGGATCACGATGTCGCTGGCGAACAACTTGGGCATGCCGGTCGAGTAGTGCTCGACCACGAACTTCTTGAGCTCGATGGCAAACGGCAGCTCCTGCAGCAACACGCCCCTGGGCTGGCTCAGCAGCGCGGTGCTGGACTGGCCGCCCTCGGCCACCAGCAGGTTGCCGCGGAAGGTGGGGTTGCGCTCGCTCAGGCGGTGCTCGGGCGCCACCTCGGACATCAGGCCGCCGCCAACGTAGGGCGTCTTGCCGTTGAACCACATCTGGGCACGCACGACCAGGTCACCGTCGAACAGGCCGCCCAGGCACACCAGCACGATGGCGCTGTGCGCCGCCAGGTAACCAAGCTTGTTGGCCGCACCGGCCTTGGCGGCCAGCATCCAGCCCTCGCCTTGGGCGGTGGCACGCGGCTGCAGGCGCACCTTCCAGCCGGCCTTGACCAGGGTTTGCCCGAGCCGGCGCGCCGCCGCCTCGGGCGCCTCGCCCGGCAGCTCGGCCTGGGCCTTGTGGCCGAAGGCCTGCAGGCTCTGCTCGCGCAGGTGCTCCTTGTAGGCCTTGAGGTCGGCCAGGATCTTGGGCGTGTTGCGGGCGATGCACAGCGAGGTGCTGGTCACCAGAAAGGCCAGGATCAGCAGGAACCACCAAGCGCTGTAGACCGTGTACAGGCTGATCGCGCCGAACACCTCGGCCCAGAACGGACCAAACTGGTTGACGTAGTTGTTGAAGGGCTCACCCTGCTTGAGCACAGTGCCGATCACCGAGGCGATGCAGATCACGGTGAGCAGCGAGATCGCAAAACGCATCGACGACAGCAGCTCCACCGCCGCGCGCAGGCGCTGCGAGCCGGTGGTGACCTGGAGGCCTTGGGTGGAAACGGTCATGGGCACAAAGGATGGGTCTGCAACACAACGGGCGGGCCACCACTAGGATGGCCCGCCCGTTGGCTTAGGGTTGGCGCGGGTCCCGAGGTTCCATGGGTTTCAGGAAATCTGTGTGCACGGAACCGGGCGGGCTGCCCTGTCGCCGCCGCCCACCAGGGGGCCGCGCGGCGCAGGTGTGTCAGCGCAGGCCGGCGATGTAGTCAGCCACGGCCTTGATCTCGTGGTCGTTGAGCTTGGCGGCGACCTGGGTCATCTGCGGGCTGTTCTTGCGGCCGCCGTCACGGAAGCTGACCAGCTGGGCCGCGGTGTAGTCGGCGTGCTGGCCGGCCAGGCGCGGGTACTGCGAGGGGATGCCGGCGCCGCTCGGGCTGTGGCAGCCGGCGCAGGCGGCGATCTGGCGGTCGGCCACGCCACCGCGGTAGATGCGCTCGCCCAGAGCCACCAGCTCCTTGTCCTTGGCGAAACCGGGCTTGGCCTGCTTGCTGGTCACCCAGTAGGCGATGTTCTTCATGTCGTCGTCACTCAGCGCCGAGGCAAAGCCCTTCATGACGGCGTTGTTGCGCTTGCCCGACTTGAACTCCTGGAGCTGCTTGACCAGGTACTCAGGGTGTTGCCGAGACAGCTTGGGGTTGGCCGGCGTACCGGAATTGCCGTCGGCGCCGTGGCAGGCCGCGCACACAGCGGCGAAGCTGGCCTCGCCCTTGGCCAGGTCCGGCTTGGCGGCCTTGGGCGCTGCCTTGTCTTCGGACGCAACGGCAGAAACAACGGGAGCGGCCAGGGTGACGGCCATCAGCAGGGAGGCGAGCAGCTTCATGTCGATGTGGGATGTGGGTTGCGCAAAACCCTCTGATTCTACAATGAGGCCTCGGGTTTACCCGTCATCGGCATCCTCTGTTGGCGTGCCGCCATGCCACTGCCTGCCCTTTGCCCATGACCGACACCCCCTCCACCGCCCCCGCGTCCGCCCAGCCGGACGGCCTGATCGAGCCCAAGCTGGCCCTGGGCTGGCTGCACACCGCGCGCTTTCTGACCACCGCCGCGCAGCTGCACCACCTGCCCGCTCTGGAGCTGCCCGAGATCGCCTTCGTCGGCCGCTCTAACGCCGGCAAGTCCACCTGCATCAACACCCTGACGCAGCAAAAGCAGCTGGCCTTCGCCTCCAAGAAGCCGGGCCGCACCCAGCACATCAACCTGTTTGCCCTGGGCAAGCAGGGCGTGACCGACGCCGTGCTGGCCGACCTGCCCGGCTACGGCTACGCCGCCGTGCCCAAGCAGGACAAGCTGCGCTGGCAGCAGGTCATGGCCAACTACCTGGTCAGCCGCCAGAACCTGCGGGCCGTGGTGCTGCTGTGCGACCCGCGCCACGGCCTGACCGAGCTCGACGAGGTGCTGCTGGAGGTGATCCGCCCACGCGTCGAGGCCGGGCTGAAGTTCCTGGTCACGCTGACCAAGGCCGACAAGCTGACCCGCGCCGAGGCCAGCAAGGCGCTGTCCATCGCGCGACTGCAAGCCGGCGGCGGCGAGGTCAGACTGTTCTCCGCGCTCAAGCGCCAGGGCGTGGACGAGGTGGCCCAGCTGCTCTGGCACTGGGCGCACCCGCCACAGGTCGCCACCACGGCCGCCCCGGTGCCAGCCCCGGACCCCGCCGCCCCGCCAGAACCCGAGGCCTGAACCGCCCCCAGCCCTTACCGGTCGGCGCTTTCATGCTCTGGTTTTGATAGCGATGATCGACACCTGCCTGCAGCCCCTGCCACACGGCATCACCCTGAGCTGCCGCACCAGCGGCGCGCGCGGCCGGCCGCTGCTGGTGTTCCTGCACGGTTTTCCTGAGGGCGCCTTCGTCTGGGACCCGCTGCTCGAGCACTTTGCCCGACCCGAGCACGGCGGCCACCGCTGCGTGGCCCCCAACCTGCGCGGCTACGAGCGCTCCAGTGCCCCGGCCGAGGTGGAAGCCTACCGGGCCCGCCACCTGGCCCAGGACATCGCCGCCCTGATCGAGGCCGAGGGCGCGCCGGCGGCCTGCCTGGTGGCACACGACTGGGGCGGCGCCGTGGCCTGGACCCTGGCCAACCAGCGCCCGGCGCTGATGGCGCGGCTGGCCATCGTCAACTCGCCCCACCCCGGCCCGTTCCTGCGCGAGCTGCAGACCAGCCCGGCGCAGCAGGCCGCCAGCGCCTACATGAACTTCCTGGTGCGCCCCGACGCCGAGGCCCTGCTGACCGAGGACGACTTCCGCCGACTCTGGGACTTCTTTCTGTCCATGGGGGCTGGCCCGGACCGCGGCGAGCCCGGCCGCCCCATCGGTGCGGGCTGGCTGACCGAGGCCGTGAAAGCGCAGTACCGCGCCGTCTGGCGCCTGGGGCTGCGCGGCGGCTGCCACTACTACCGGGCCTCGCCGCTGCGCCCGCCGCGGCCGGACGACCCGGGCGCGGCCGCCGTCAGCCTGCCGGCCGAGGCCCTGCACGTGGGCGTGCCCACCCTGGTGCTCTGGGCGCTGGACGACATCGCCCTGCCGCCGGCCTTGCTGGACGGCCTGGAGCCCATGTGCCCGACCTGCGGCTGCACCGCCTGCCGCGCGCCACACACTGGGTGCTGCACGAGCAGCCTGGCCTGGTGGCGGACCTGCTGCAGGGTTTTCTGCTCTCAAAAACGTAGCTGCACAGCCAATACCGACAAGGGTTGGAGGCCATTTTCTCTCTGATCCAGACGCACCGAGCAAGGGCCCCGCGGCCTGCCGCACCCCGCCTCTGGACCCCCAGGCCCAGGGCCGCCTGGTGACGGCACCGCCCGGGCCTGGACGGCCCTGGGCGCGCCGGCTTGCGCCGGCCTCAGTAGACCTCGGGCTCACCCGGCGGGCGGGTCTTGAAGCGCTTGTGCACCCAGTAGTACTGGGCCGGCATGGTGTCGATCAGGCCTTCCAGCCAGCGGTTCATGCGCGCCGTGTCGGCCACGGCGTCGTCGCTGGGGAATTCTGTCCAGGGCGGGTGCACCTCGACGTCGTAGCCCTGCGGCGTGAGGCGTGCCGTCATGGGCACGATGGTGGCGCGGCCCAGACGCGCGAAGCGCGACAGCGAGGGCACGGTGGCGGCCGGCACACCGTAGAACGGCACGAACACCGACTCCTCGGCGCCGAAGTTCATGTCGGGCAGCAGGTACAGCACGCCGCCGCCGCGCAGGCTGCTGACGATGGCCTTGACGCCGTCGTTGCGGCTGAGCATGCGCACGTCGCCAAAGCGCGAGCGGCCGGCCTTGATCCAGTCGTCGAGCCGGGCGTCGGACTGCGGCGTGAAGATCGAGGTGAAGCGGCGCTGGTAGGCCATGGCCAGGGCCATGCCGCCGGCGTCCATGCCGTAGAAGTGCGGAGCGAACACAATGGTCGGGCGCTCGCCCTCGAAGGCCTGGAGCGCGCCGTGCATGCGCAGCCGCCGCCCCAGCAGCTCGCGCGGGCCGTGCCAGAGCCAGCTGCGGTCCAGCCAAGCCTGGGCAAAGTACACGAAGCTGTCGAACGCCAGCGCACGCCGCTCGGCCTCGCTGCGCGCCGGGAAGCACAGACGCAGGTTGGTCAGGGCCACGCGCCGGCGCGAGCGCACCAGCGCGTACAGCAGAGCACCCAGCAGCCAGCCCAGGCCGCGAATCCAGGCCAGGGGCAGGTGCGCCAGCAGGCGCATGAACCAGATGCCAAGCGTGGTCAGCATGGGGTCAGCCCTCGCGCCGCGGCGCCTTGTAGCGCGCGTAGCTCCACAGGTACAGGTCGGGGCGGCGCCGGATCAGCGCCTCCATGGCCTGGTTGAGGGCGGCGGCGGCCACCTCGTGCGGCTGCTCCAGCGGCAGCAGCAGCGGCTCCACGTGCACCACGTAGCCCCGGCCGCGCGGCAGGCGGTCGCCCCAGGTCATGAGCAGGGTGGCGCCGGTCTGCTGGGCCAGGCGCAGCGCCAGCGTCATGGTGTAGGCCGGGCGGCCGAAGAACGGAGCCCAGACGCCAAGGCCCTCGGCCGGCACCTGGTCGGGCAGCAGGCCGATCACCCGGCCCTGCTTCAGGGCCTTGAGCACCATGCGCACGCCGGCCGTGGTGGTGGGCGCGGGCTCCAGGCCCGGGGCTGAGCGCACCTCCTTGAGGATGGCGTCGAACCAGGCCGTCTTGGAGGGCCGGTACAGCAGGGTCATGGCGCCGTGGCGCTGGCCATAGCGCTGCACCTGGGCCTGGGGCACGGCCTCGAAGCAGCCCAGGTGCGGGGTCATGAAGATCACGCCGCGGCCCCTGGCCAGCGCCGCGTCCACGTGCTCCGCGCCCTGCCAGTGAATCAGCGGCTGCTTCTCGGCGTGCGGCCGCAGCCAGACCCAGGGCAGCTCGGTCACCAGGCGGCCAATGGCGGCCACGGCGGCGCGCGCCTGGTCCGCGGGCACGCCGGCCAGGGCCACGTTCTCGCGAAAACGCCGGCGGTAGGTGGGCGAGGCCCAGTAGACCAGCCAGCCCAGGGCCGCTCCCAGGGCGTGCAGCCAACGCAGGGGCAGGCGGGCGGACAGGCGAAACAGCAATTCCATCTGGTTAGAATGAAGGTGTCGCCGAGTTAACAGAGCAACTTGCAGGGCGACACGCACAAAAGGACCACCGATTGTGCCTTGGGTCGATCCCGACCCGTCTGCTAAAGCGTTCGCCCAGGCTCCTCGGCTGCCGGCAACGCGCCTCAGTCATCATCAACAGGAGTTTTTGCAGTGGCGAACGATTTTCTCTTCACTTCCGAATCCGTGTCCGAAGGCCATCCCGACAAGGTGGCGGACCAGATCTCCGACGCCATCCTCGACGCGATCTTCCGCGAAGACCCCCGCAGCCGCGTGGCCGCCGAGACGCTGACCAATACCGGCCTCGTCGTCCTGGCCGGCGAGATCACCACCAAA
>CAZKDU010000062.1:0-9223 GCA_964551485.1 uncultured Burkholderiaceae bacterium | reverse complement strand
CGAGGCGCGCATCGTCGAGGCCTCGGACACCTTCGGCCGCTCGCTCGGCGTGCGTCTGGGCGGCGCTGACCTGCGCGCCCAGAACGGTGGCGACGGCGGCTACCGCCTGAGCGGCAACAACCGCGTGGCCTTTGGCACCAGCTACGGCAACGTGGTAGCCAGCAGCGGGGCCGGCGGCACGGTGGATACCAGCAGCAACTTCGTCAACCTGCCGGCCGTGGGGCAGAACGGCTACAACCCGGCGAGCTTCGCCATCTCCATCTTCAATGCCGCGGCCAACCGCTTCTTGAACCTGGAGCTCTCGGCCCTGGAGGCCGACGGCAAGGGCAAGGTGGTGTCCAGCCCGCGCGTGGTCACAGCCGACCAGACCCAGGCCCTGATCGAGCAGGGCACCGAACTGCCCTACCAGGTGGCCACCTCCAGCGGCGCCACTTCGATCGCCTTCCGCAAAGCCAACCTCAAGCTCGAGGTCACACCGCAGATCACGCCCGAGGGCAACATCATCCTGGACCTAGACGTCAACAAGGACACCGTGGGTCAGGCCACGGCCTCGGGGTTTGCCATCAACACCAAGCACATCAAGACCCAGGTGCTGGTAGAGAACGGCGGCACGGTGGTGATTGGTGGCATCTTCGAGCTGACCGAGAGCGACAGCGAGACCAAGGTGCCTTTGCTGGGCGACATCCCGGCGGTGGGCAACCTGTTCAAATCGCGTCAGCGCACCGCCAACAAGCAGGAGATGCTGGTGTTCATCACCCCCAAGATGATCACGGAACGGGCCGCGGCCCGCTGACATCGGTTCTTGCCCAGGAGGGTTCACATGCGTGGGTTGATTCGATCGATCGCGCTGTGCGCGGTGGCCATGGCGCTGGCGGCGTGCGGTGGTGGAGGGGGCAACCCTGGTACGTCGTCCTCGGGCGGCAGCGGCATCACCGGAGGCTCGTCGGGCGGCGGCAGCACATCAGGCGGCTCGACCGTGGCTCAGCCCTCGGTGGCCGTGGCCATCTTCAATTCGGGCAACACGGCCACCACCAGCGTGGCCTCGGGCAACGGCTACACGGCCCGTGCCACGCTGCTCGACGCCAGCGGCGCACCGGTGGCCAACAAGCTCGTGAACTTCAGTCTCAACGGCGCTTCCGTCGCCGCCCTGACGCCAGACACTGCCCTGACCAATGGCTCGGGGGTGGCCCAGGTGGCGCTGGCCGCGTCCTCGATCTCGGCGGTGGGCGCGGCCACCTTGTCGGCCAGCGCCGTGATCGGCACCACCACGGTGAGCCAGTCGACCGATTTCGCCGTGACCCCGGCCAGCCTGACGCTGTCACCCATTAGTGCCGGGGCAGCCACCCTGCCTTCAGGGGGCAACACCTCGCTCAGTGTCACCGCCTCGATTGGTGGCAGCCCGAGCACCGGGGTACCGGTGAACGTGACCTTCGCGGTCTCGTGCGGGCGCATCAATGGTGCCGGCAGCAGCTTCAGCGTGACCACCAACGGCAATGGCGTGGCCTCGGCGTCGTACACCGCCGTCAATGCCGACGGCAGCCTGTGCAGCGGCCCGGTCACCGTGTCGGCGTCCAGCGCCGGGGCCGCACCCAGCTCGGCCACAGTGACGGTGGCCAGTCCCACGGCCAATGCCGTCACCTTCGTCTTGGCCAGCCCGATGCAGATTGCGGTGGCCGGCACCGGTGCGCTGGAGCAGTCGGTGCTGCGCTTCAAGGTGCTGTCTGCCGGCGGCACGGGCTTGGCCAACGTGCCCGTGACCTTCAGCCTGCAGACCAACCCCGGGGGCGTGAGCCTGGGCACACAAGGGTCTTCGACCCCGGCCCTGACGCTGACCGACGCGGCCGGCGAGGCCACGGTGTCGGTGTTCTCGGGCACCATTCCCGGGCCGGTCAAGGTGCGTGCCGCGCTGACCGCCACCCCCGGCACCTTTGCCGAGTCGCAGAACCTTTCGGTGGCCTCGGGCCCGCCCTCGCAGCGCTTCATGAGCCTGTCGGTCGAAACCTCCAACATCGAAGGCGGCAGCCGCGACGGCGTCAGCACCAAACTCACGGTGCAACTGGCCGATCGCCAGGGCAACGCCGTGCAGGACGGCACCGTGGTCAACTTCACGGCCGAGGGGGGGCAGGTGGCATCGAGTTGCGCCACCACCCAGGTTGCCGGCATCGCCAAGTGCTCGGTGGACTTCGTCAGCCAGAACCCGCGCCCGACCGGTGGACGGGTGTCCGTGCTGGCCTTTGCCGAGGGCACCAAGGACTATGTGGACACCAATGGCAACAACCGCTACGACGCCGGCACCGACACCCTGGTGCCGCTGGGCGACGCCTACCGCGACGACAACGAAAACGGCAGCTTCGACGCCGGCGAGTTCGTGGTGCCGCGTGGTGGTGCCTTGGCCTGCGCCGACGCCGGGGCACCATTCCCCTCGCGGCTCAACACCTGCGACGCCAGCCTGGGCACCACCGTGCGCCAGCAGGCCGTGATCCTGTTCTCGGCCAGCACCCCGGCGCCGCTGGAGATCCAGTCGCAGAGCGTGTCGGCCATCAGCTTCAAGCTGCGCAGCGCCGGCAGCACCCTGCTGCCCATGCCGGCCGGCACCACGGTGTCGGCCGATGCCTCTGGGGGCACCTGTGCGGTGGACAAGGTGTTCGGCTCTGCGGTGCCGAACGTGGCGCCGACCACCAACCCGCTGACTGACCTGGCCACCTCGCACATCGTCACGCTCAAGAACTGCGCGGCAGGCAACGTGGTGTCCATCAAGATCCGGACTCCCTCGGGATTGGAGACAATCACCAACCTGACCCTCTGACAGACTGAATCTTGACCATTGCACTGATTGGCCTGCCCGGCTCCGGAAAATCCACCGTGGGCCGGCAGCTGGCTCGCCGCCTGGGGCTGGCCTTCACCGACTCCGACCATGTGCTCGAACAGCGCCTGGGCTGCCCCATCCGCGAGTTCTTCGAGCGCGAAGGTGAGGCCCGCTTCCGTGACCTCGAGCAGGCGCTGATCGACGAACTGACTCAGGGCGACGCGGGGGTGCTGTCCACCGGCGGCGGTGCGGTGCTGCGGCCCGCCAACCGCAACCACCTGCGCAAGCGTGCGCGCGTGGTCTATTTGCGCTCTTCCCCGGAGGAGGTGTTCCGCCGCCTGCGCCACGACACCCAGCGCCCGCTGCTACAGGTGGACGACCCACTCGGGCGGCTGCGCGAACTGCACGCTGCACGCGACCCGCTGTACCGCCAGACCGCGCACTTCACCATCGAAACCGGGCGCCCCTCGGTGGCCACCCTGGTCAACATGATCACCATGCAGTTGGAGCTGTCGGGCGCGTTGTCAGGCCCGGCCCCAGAGGACGGCAAAACCCCGCGCGTGGAGCCGGCCCGGCCCAAGCCCTAAACTCGGGGCCATGCAAGTTTCCGTTTCCGAGCCCGCTGTGGCGGCCCTGGTGCGCCAGCAGGTGCGCATCGACCTGGGCGAGCGCAGCTACCCCATCGACATCGGCGCCGGGCTGTTCGACCAGCCGGCCACCTACGCCCGCCTGCCGCGCGCCAGCGCCGCGCTGATCGTGAGCAACACCACCGTGGCCCCGCTGTACGCGCAGCGCCTGGCCGCTGCCCTGGCTGGCCACTACCAGGCCGTGCACACCGCCGTGCTGCCCGATGGCGAGGCCTACAAGGACTGGGCCACGCTCAACCAGATCTTTGACGCCCTGCTCGGCCAGGCCTGTGACCGCAAGACCGTGCTGTTCGCCCTGGGCGGCGGTGTGGTCGGCGACATGACCGGCTTTGCCGCGGCCAGCTACATGCGCGGCGTGCCCTTCGTGCAGGTGCCCACCACGCTGCTGGCCCAGGTCGACTCGTCGGTGGGGGGCAAGACCGCCATCAACCACCCGCTGGGCAAGAACATGATCGGCGCCTTCTACCAGCCGCTGCAGGTGGTGTGTGACCTGGACACACTGAAGACCCTGCCGGCGCGCGAGCTCAGTGCCGGCCTGGCCGAGGTCATCAAGTACGGGCCGATCGCCGACATGGCCTTCCTCGACTGGATCGAGGACCAAATCGACGCCCTGGTGGCGCGTCAGCCGCAGGCCCTGGCCCAGGCGGTCCAGCGCAGCTGCGAGATCAAGGCCTGGGTCGTGGGCCAGGACGAGCGCGAGTCCGGTCTGCGCGCCATCTTGAACTTTGGCCACACCTTCGGCCATGCCATCGAGGCCGGCCTCGGCTACGGCGAGTGGCTGCATGGCGAGGCCGTGGGCTGCGGCATGGTCATGGCTGCCCACCTGTCGCAGCGCCTGGGCGGGGTGGACGCGGCCTTCGTGCAGCGCCTGACACGCCTGATCGAGCGCGCCGGCCTGCCGGTGCGTGGCCCGCGCCTGGCCGCCGGCGACAACGCCAGCCGCTACCTGGAGCTGATGCGCGTCGACAAGAAGGCCGAGGCCGGAGAGATCCGCTTCGTGGTCATCGAGGCGCCGGGCCGCGCGGCCATGCGCGCCGCCCCCGATGCCCTGGTGCGCGAGGTCATCGACCAGTGCTGCGCCTGAGTCGGCGTGCTCCTGAAAGCATAGCGCCTCATGTCCATGCCGCAAGGGCTGGCGCCTGATTTGATCAACATCACACCCGGAGTGCTGGCGCCCTGGGCGTGTGACCCTGCGGCCTCGCGCGGGCGGCGCCACGCCGAGCCACCCGCGCCCACACGCACCGCCTTCCAGCGCGACCGCGACCGCATCGTGCACTCCACGGCGTTCCGCCGCCTGGTCTACAAGACCCAGGTGTTCCTCAACCACGAGGGCGACCTGTTCCGCACCCGGCTCACGCACTCGCTCGAGGTGGCCCAGCTCGGCCGCTCGATCGCGCGCGCGCTGCGTCTCAACGAAGACCTGGTCGAGGCCATCGCCCTAGCGCACGACCTCGGCCACACCCCGTTCGGCCACGCTGGTCAGGACGCGCTCAACGCCTGCATGGCCGGCCACGGTGGCTTCGAGCACAACCTGCAGAGCCTGCGCGTGGTGGACACGTTGGAGGAGCGCTACCCCGCCTTTGACGGCCTGAACCTGAGCTTCGAGGCGCGCGAGGGCATCCTCAAGCATTGCTCGCGCGCCAACGCCGAGGCGCTGGAGGTGGCCGAGCCCGGCGGGGTGGGACGGCGCTTCCTGGCGCACAGCCAGCCCAGCCTGGAAGCCCAGCTCTGCAACCTGGCCGACGAGATCGCCTACAACGCGCACGACATCGACGACGGCGTGCGCTCCGGCCTGCTCACCCTGGAGCAGCTGGCCGAAGTCGAGCTGCTCGAGACGCATCGGCGCCAGGCCCTGGCCGAACACCCGGGCCTGGGCGGGCGGCGCGTGCTCTACGAGGCCATCCGCCGCATGCTCAGCGCCCAGGTCTACGACGTGATCGCACACACCGGCGCCGCCCTGCGTGAGGCAGCGCCCGGTTCGGCCGACGCAGCGCGCCTGGCCGGCCCGCTGGTCGGCTTCAGCGCCGCCATGCGTGGTCAGTCGCTGGCGCTCAAGCGGTTTTTGCTGCAGAACCTGTACCGCCACCCGCAGGTCATGCAGACCACGGCCCAGGCCGCCACCGTGGTGCAGGGCCTGTTCGCGGCCTACACCACCGAGCCCACCCAGATGCCGGCCAGCCACGGCGCACCCAGTGCACCGGCGCCCTCGCTGGCGCGCCGCGTGGCCGACTACATCGCCGGCATGACCGACCGCTTTGCCCTGCGCGAGCATGAACGCCTGACCGGCCAGAAATTGCTGGCCTGACCGGCGGCCCGCCGTCCCAGATGAGTCCAACCATCTCCTACCCCCAGCCTGCGCCAGCCCAGCCTGCCGGGCCCGACGCCGCCCTGGTGCACCGGGTTCGCGCCGACACCCGGGCTTGGCTCGAGCGCGCAGTGATCGGACTCAACCTCTGCCCGTTTGCCAAAGCCGTGCACAGCAAGGGCCAGATCCACTGGGCCGTGAGCCTGGCGTGTGAACCCGAGGCGCTGCGTGCCGAGCTGGCGCAGGAGGCCTTGACCCTGGTGGCCTGCGACCCGGCCGAGCGCGACACCACGCTGCTGATGGCGCCGTGCTGCCTGGCCGATTTCCTGGACTTCAACGACTTCCTGGCCGAGGCCGACGCCGTGCTGGCCGGGCTGGGCCTGGACGGCGTGCTGCAGATCGCCAGCTTCCACCCGCATTACCAGTTCGCCGGCACCCGTGCCGACGACATCACCAACGCCACCAACCGCGCGCCTTACCCCACGCTGCACCTGCTGCGAGAAGACAGCATCGACCGCGCCGTGCTGGCGTTTCCGGAGGCCGAGGCCATCTACGAGCACAACATGGCCACGCTGGAGCAGCTTGGCCCCGCAGGCTGGGCCGCGCTGGATGTGGGCGCACACGCGCCAGGCACGGCGCCCGAAGCGCCCGCCGCCGACCTGCCAGGGCGCATCGCCCCGTCGGACCCCACGCCATGAAGAAAACCACGCCCTCGCCCGATGTGGCCACCGAACTGGGGCTGCGCCCCGGCCAGTCGATCGAGCTGCTCAAGGCCCTGCACATCCTCACGCGCGATGGCCGACTCAACCAGGACTCGCGGCGCAAGCTCAAGCAGGTCCACCACCTCTACCAGTTCATCGAGCCTCTGCTGCGCGAGTTGCCCGATCGCCCTGAAGGCCCGACGCTGGCCGACCACGGGGCCGGCAAGTCCTACCTGGGCTTCATCGTCTACGACCTGTTCTTCCGGGCGCTGGGCCGCGGCCACATCTACGGCATCGAGACCCGGCCCGAGCTGGTGCAGGCCTCGCGCGAGCTCGCCCAGCGCCTGGGCTTCGCGCGCATGGCCTTCCTGAACCTGAGTGTGGCCGAGTCGGCCGAGTCGGCCGAGCTGCCTGCGCGCATTGACGTGGTCACGGCGCTGCACGCCTGCGACACCGCCACCGACGACGCCATCGCCTTTGGCCTGCAGAAGCAGGCGCGCTGCATGGTGCTGGTGCCCTGCTGTCAGGCCGAGGTGGCCAGCCACCTGCGCCAGCACAAGGCCCTGGCGTTGGCGCGCACGCCCCTGGCCGAGCTCTGGCGCCACCCGCTGCACACGCGCGAGATCGGCAGCCAGCTCACCAATGTGCTGCGCTGCCTGCACCTGGAGGCCAGCGGCTACCAGGTGACCGTGACCGAGCTCGTGGGTTGGGAGCACAGCATGAAGAACGAACTCATCATTGCGCGCCACACCGGCCAGCGCAAGCGCAGCGCCGCCGAGCGGCTGCAGCAACTGCTCGCCGAATTTGGCCTGGAGTCGCTGGCGCAGGAGCGCTTTGCGCTGCCCTGAGCCGGCGCTTGCCGGCAGCCTGCTGCACACACGCGCTGGTGCTCAGAAGCGCCAGCCCACCCCCGCGCCCAGCAGCCAGGGGTCGGCCTTGAAGCGGCCGACGTTGCTGCCGCCTGCGTAGACGTCGGTGCGGATCAGCACCTTCTTCAGGTCCACATTGAAGTACACGTTGCGCTGCAGCGGAATGTCCACCCCCACCTGCAAGGCCGGTCCCCAGCTGTGCGAGTCGGTGGTGGCGCCGCCGCCCAGCAGGTTGACGCTGGAGAACCGTGTGTAGTTCACGCCCGCGCCCACATAAGGGCGAACGCCAGAGGCCGTGGGGAAATGCCGCTGCAGCAGCAGCGTCGGCGGCAGGTGCTTGAGCGTGCCGATGTCGGTGCCGTTGGCCGTGACGGTGTGCTTCTGCGGCACTGTCAGCAGCAGCTCGACGGCCAGGGTGGGAGAGAAAAAGTAGCTGACGTCGACATCGGGCAGGGTCTTGTTGTTGATCGCCAGGCCCAGGCCGGTGGAGTCGGCGTTGCGGCTGTCCATGTGCACCACGCGGGCGCGCAGCATCCAGGGGCCTTCGGCGGTGGATTGTGCGAAAGCAGTGCCAGTCAGGGTGGTGGCCAGGGCCAGGGCGGGGAGGAGTTTGTGCATGATCAAGGCTCGTTGCAGTACCGGGAAGATTCCCAGACCCAATTGGCGCGCATTTGCTGGCATTGCGCCTTGCGCTGGATCAAGCACCGGTCTTGCGACCAGCGCCGGCGGGCTGCCGATTAAGATGCCCCTTTTGTTCCGGTGCTGCCATGGCCCGCCTGCCCCGATTGACCGTTCCCGGCTACCCGCACCATGTGATCCAGCGCGGCAACAACCGCCAGCCCATCGTGCTGAGTACCGACGACCGCCGCATGCTGCTGGCCCTGCTGGAGGAGCACACCAATGCGCTGGCTGTGGCGATCCACGCCTATGTGCTGATGGACAACCACTTCCACCTGCTGGCCACGCCGGGCACGGCCGAGGGCCTGCCCAAGCTCATGCAGGCCGTGGGGCGGCGCTACGTGCGTTACTTCAATGACCGCCAGGGGCGCAGCGGCACCCTGTGGGAGGGACGCTACAAATCCACCCTGATCGACAGCGAGCGCTACCTGTTGGCCTGCATGGCCTACATCGACCTCAACCCGGTGCGTGCGGGCCAGGTGGCGCAGGCGCGCGAGCACCCGTGGTCCAGCCACGGTCACTACGTGGGCCTGCACAGCGACCGGCTGGTCACGCCGCATGCGCTGTACTGGGCGCTGGGCAACACCCCGTTCTCGCGCCAGGCCGCCTACGCCGAACTGGTGCAGGCCGGCATCACGCCCCAGCAGCAGGCGGCGCTGACCCAATCCACGCTGCATGGTTGGGCATTGGGCGATGCGGGGTTTGTCCAGTCCCTGCAGAAACAGACCGAGCGGCGTGTGAGCAAAACCAGGGCAGGGCGCCCGGTCAAACCGGGGGGGTGAGAGCAAAAGTGCTGCTGACCCTTGTCGGATATCGGGTTGGTGCTCCTGTTTTTGATATGTCCCCATTTAATTGTTGAGGCAAATATTCGGCAATTAATTGGAATCTGACCCTATTTATTCCGCTTGGCATTCTTGTTGCGGTGCACTATGCTTGACACCCCGCCGTGGCCTGGGTCGCGTGCGGACGCCCGTTCGAGAGTTTGTTTCCCACTGTGAAGGAAGTGCCATGACCACGGCTGCCGAAAAACAATTCCTGCAGGAGCACGGCCTGTATTCATCCGCCAACGAGCACGATGCGTGCGGTGTGGGCTTTGTGGCCCACATCAAGGGCGAGAAGAGCCACGCCATCGTGCTGCAAGGCCTGAAGATCCTGGAGAACCTGGACCACCGCGGTGCCGTGGGGGCCGACAAGCTCATGGGCGACGGCGCCGGCAT
>CAZKDU010000061.1:0-9267 GCA_964551485.1 uncultured Burkholderiaceae bacterium | reverse complement strand
CAGCGGCCAGAATGCCTCATGGCCGTGGGCGAGATAGAGCCCGATGCCGCTCAGTGCGATCGATAGAAGCCATTTCATGCAGATCCCCCCAGCCGAAACGACGTGAGACAGCGGCGCATGGCGCGGATTATCCGGGCGCGGGATAATTTTTCGATGCGCTTTTCCCCCCGCACGGTGGGTGCCCTGGCGGCCCTGGTCACCATCGTCATCTGGTCCGGCTTCATCGTCATCGCGCGCGCCTCGGCCCAGCACACCCTGAACCCGTTCGACATCGCGCTGCTGCGCATCAGCGGCGCCGGCCTGGTGCTGCTGCCCTGGGGCGCCTGGCTGGTGTGGCGCGGGCGGCGCGGCGGCCCGCCCACCCCGGGCGCGTCGCTGGGCGGCCTGTCGCCGCTGCCGCTGCGCCTGACCGTGCTGACCGGCCTGTTCGGTGGCCTGGCCTACGCCATGCTCGCCTACGCCGGCTTCTTCTACGCGCCGGCGGCCCACGCCTCGGTGCTGATGCCGGGCAGCCTGCCGCTGTGGACCACGCTGCTGGCGGCCGGGGTGCTGGGCCTGCGCATCACGCCGGCGCGCGCCCTGGGGCTGGCGCTGATCGTGGCCGGCGACCTGCTGGTGGGCGGCTCCAGCCTGCTGCAGGCGTTCGGCGGCGGCGAGGTCTGGCGTGGCGACCTGCTGTTCATGAGCGCGGCCCTGTGCTGGTCGGTCTACAGCGTGCTGGTGCGCCGCCATGCGCTGGAGCCGGTGCACGCCACCATCGCCATCACGGTGTTCGCGGCGGTCTGCTACGTGCCGGTCTACGGCGCGCTGGCGTGGGCCGGGCTGGTGCCGAGCCGGCTGACGCTCGCGCCCTGGGGCGAGATCGTGTTCCAGGCCGCGTTCCAGGGCCTGGGCTCGGTGGTGATCTCGGGCATCACCTTCAACACCATGATCCGCCACTTCGGCCCGGTGCGCTCGACCATGCTCACGGCCCTGGTGCCCGGGCTGTCGGCGCTGGGCGCGGTGGGGCTGCTGGGCGAGCCGCTGCACTGGAACCTGCTGGCCGGCCTGGCCCTGGTGACGGCGGGCATCGTGTTCGGGGTGCGCGCGGCCGTGCCCCCGGGTGCTCCTAAAATCGAAGCAACCCCACCAAACCCCACAAGGGCTGGCGCCTGATTTGAATGCCCTTCCCGATGAACCTGCTCGCCTTTGACACCAGCACCGAAACCCTGTCCCTGGCCGTGGCCCGCGGCGACCGGGTCTGGGCCCACAGCGGGCCCGGTGGGCCCCAGGCCTCGGCCAGCCTGATCCCGGCCGTGCTGGACCTGCTGGGCCAGGCCGGGCTGGCGCTGGGCGGGCTCGACGCCATCGTGTTCGGGCGCGGGCCCGGCTCCTTCACCGGCCTGCGAACGGCCTGCGCCGTGGCCCAGGGCCTGGGCTTTGGTGCCGCCGTGCCGCTGCTGCCGGTGGACACCCTGCTGGCCGTGGCCGAAGAGGCGCGCCACGGCAGCGGCGCCGGCTGCGTGCTGGCCGTGCTGGACGCGCGCATGGACCAGGTCTACGCCCAGGGCTGGGCCTGGCAGGGCGGCGCCTGGCAGGCGCTGCAGGCCGCGCAGCTGAGTGCGCCCGAGCAGGTGGCGCTGCCGGGCGGGGCCACGGACGGGGTGCTGGCCGGCAACGCGTTCGCCGCCTATGGCGAGCGCCTGCCCACGGGCTGGCCGCGCGTGCCGGCCCTGCCCACGGCCACGGCCCTGCTGCGCCTGGCGCCGGCCCTGCTGGCCGCCGGCCAGGGCGTGCCGGCTGAGCAGGCGCTGCCGCTGTACGTGCGCGACAAGGTGGCCCAGACCACGGCCGAGCGCGCTGCGCTCAAGCCCCAGGCCTGAGCGGCCGGCGCGGGCCGCGGGCGGCTTCGGCCGGCTTCATTCACCTCACTCGCCCCACGCGGCCCCTCAGCAGGCCGGCCTGGGTCACGCCCATGGGGCCGCCGCCAGTGGCCCGGCCGGTTGCCCTCATCCACCCACGGCCCCGGGGGCTGCCCCGGGCAGGCTGCCGTGGGCGGGCACGAAAAAAGGCGCTGCCAAGTGGCAGCGCCTGGGGCCGATGGCCGCGCGGTTCAGGAGCCCGCGTGCTGGGCGTCGTGCTTCTGGCGGAAGATGCGGTGGCTCTGGCGGTTTTCGGTGCGCTGGATGCGGGCCTGTTCGTGGGCGCCCACGTGGCCGTCGCGGCCGGCCACCGCCTCCTGGTGATCGACACGGGCCTGGCCACGTTCGAGTCGGGCCGCCTCGCGCGAGGTCAGCGAGCCGTTCTGGACACCGGCCTCGATGCGTTTTTCCTGGTGGATGTTGCGCTGCACGTCGGCCTGCATGCGCTGCGACGAAGCCGACTGCGGGTTGCCGTTGACGCCATTGGTCTTGGCGGCCTGGATGTCGCGGCTGGCCTGGTTCTGCGCCGCGTTCAGGCGGGCGCGCTCGGCGTCGCTGAGCTGGCCGTCCTTGAGCGACTTGGCTTGCAGCCGGTCGATGCGCGACTGCTCCTTTTCCAGCCCGGCGGCTTCGCGGGTGGTCAGGCTGCCGCTTTGCAGGCCCTGCTCGATGCGGGTCTGCTGGTTCACGTCGCGCTGCACGGTGCCGGCGGCGGTCTGGGCCATGACCGCGCTGGCGCCGATGGTCAACAGCAGGGCGGTGAGAAGGCGGGGGGTGGTGTGCATGAGGACCTCGTGGATGTCGGTGGTTGTGGAGGGTGGAGTGACCGGCAGGCTGCCGGCCTGAACATGCAACGGCCGCGCGGCCGCCGCGGCCGACCCAGCGCCTGCAAAGCCGGGTAACACCGTGTAACTGCGGCCGTGCCACGCGTCGTCCTGGCCACGCCGCCACGCCGCGGCTTGTGCGCCCGCGCTGACCTTGCCATGGGCCCGTCGGGCATGGGCATGGGCATGGGCGCAAAAAAGCTGGCGGCGCAAGGAGCGCCGCCGGCAGGTCTGCGGGAGTGGCCCCGGAGCGAGGGCCAGGCCCCCGGGCCGGGCGCGGCTCAGGCCAGCTTGAACGGCAGTTCGCGCGGGGTCTTGCCGGTGAGCTGGGCGATGGCGTTGGCAAAGGCCGGCGCCAGCGGCGGCACGCCGGGCTCGCCCATGCCGGTGGGGGCGTCGGCGCTGGGCACGATGTGCACGGCGATCTGCGGCATGTCGGTGATGCGCGGCACGGCAAAGTCATGGAAGTTGCTCTGCTCGACTACCCCGTCCTTGAGGGTGATGGCCGCGCCCGGCAGGCACATGGACAGGCCCATCAGCGCCGCGCCCTGGACCTGGGCCTCCACACTCTTGGGGTTGACCGCCAGGTTGCAGTGCACGCCGGCGGTGACGCGGTGCAGCTTGGGCGTGCCCTGGTCGACCGAGGCCTCGACCACATAGGCCACCACCGACTCGAACGACTCGTGCACCGCCACGCCCCAGGCGCGGCCTTTGGGCAACGGGGTCTTGCCGTAGCCCGACCGGTCGACGGCGAGCTGCAGCGCGGCCTGGTGGCGCGGGTGCTTGCCGCCCATCAGCGCCAGGCGGTAGGCCACCGGGTCCTGGCCGGCGGCGCGGGCGGCTTCGTCGAGCAGGGTTTCCATCACGTAGGCGGTGTGGGTCGAACCCACGCTGCGCCACCACAGCACCGGCACGTTGACCTGCGGGTGGTGCACCGACAGGCGCATCGGCAGCGCATACGGGTCGCGCATGCCCTCGACGATGGTGGCGTCGATGCCGTCCTTCACCATGAAGGCCTCGAACGGCGAGCCCTTGACGATGGACTGGCCGACGATCACGTGGTCCCAGGCCAGGACCTTGCCCTGGGCGTCCAGCCCGATCTCGGCGCGGTGCACATGCACGGGCCGGTAGTAGCCGCCCTTGACGTCGTCCTCGCGGCTCCACAGCGTGCGCACCGGCGCCTTGATGCCGGCGGCGCGCGCGGCCTTGGCGACCTGGCAGGCCTCGACCACGTAGTCGCTGCTGGGGATGGCGCGGCGGCCGAAGCCGCCCCCGGCCATCTGGGTGTGGATGCTCACCGCCTCGGGCTTCACGCCCAGGGTGCGTGCGGCGGCGCCGGCGTCCAGCCCGGGCATCTGCGTGCCCAGCCACAGCTCGGCCTTGTCGCCGTCGAAGGCCACGGTGCAGTTGAGCGGCTCCATCGGCGTGTGAGCCAGGTAGGGGAACACGTACTCGGCGCTGATCTTCCTGGGCGCGCCGGCCAGCGGGGCCATGTCGGCGTCGAACTTGACCAGGCCCCGGGTCTTGGCGAGTTCGCGGTAGGCGGCGAGCTGGCGCGCCGTGTCGACCTTCTCCACGCCGCTGCTGTCCCAATCCAGCTTGAGCGCGTCGCGGCCCTTCTTGGCGGCCCAGTAGCCGGTGGCCAGCACGGCCACGCCGTCGCCGCCGCGGTCCACCGGCACCCGCAGCACCGCCTGCACGCCCGGCACCTGCTTGGCCGCGGTGTCGTCCACGGCCTTGAGCTTGGCGCCGAACACCGGCGGGCGCGCCACCACGGCGGTGAGCTGGCCGGGCCGGCGGGTGTCGATGCCGTAAGACTGGCCGCCGCTGGACTTGGCGCGCGCGTCCAGGCGCCCGGTGGGCTGGCCGATCAGGCGGAAGGCTTTGGGGTTTTTGAGCGCCACCTTCTCGGGCACCGGCTGCGCCATGGCGGCCTGGGCCAACGCGCCGTAGCCGAGCTTCCGGCCCCGGGGGCCGAGCACGAAGCCGTTGTCGGTGCGCAGCTCGCCGGCCGGCAGCTGCCACTGCTGGGCGGCTGCCGCGACCAGCATGGCGCGGGTGCGGGCGCCGAGCTCGCGGTACTGGGTGTAGGAGTTCTTGATGGAGTTGGAGCCGCCGGTCAGGTGCATGCCGAAGGCCGGGTCCACATAGGCCGGGCTGGCGTTGCCGTGCTGGCTGCGCACCCTGGACCAGTCGGCGTCGAGCTCCTCGGCCAGGATCAGCGGCAGGCCGGTCTGCACGCCCTGGCCGAAGTCGAGGCGGTTGATGGTCACGGTCACTGTGCCGTCGGGCGCGATCTGCACGAAGGCGCTGGGCTGCTGGGTCGGCTTGAGGCCGGTGGCCGCCGGGGCCTGGGCCGTGCCCTCGGCGGCCAGCACGGCGCCGGCCGGGTACAGGCCCAGCGCGAAGCCCGAGGCGCCGGCCAGCTTGAGGAAGCCGCGGCGTGCCAGCGTGGCTGGTTTTGCTGCAGTTTTGATAGCAACAGGGTCAGTGCCGGCAAGGCCCGGGGCCGAAAAAGAATCGGTGTCGAGAGCGGGGGTGCGGGGGTCGAACAGCATG
This sequence comes from uncultured Burkholderiaceae bacterium, assembly GCA_964551485.1. Taxonomy (GTDB): domain Bacteria; phylum Pseudomonadota; class Gammaproteobacteria; order Burkholderiales; family Burkholderiaceae_C; genus CAZKDU01. Next base: position 3,983 of record CAZKDU010000061.1, on the reverse strand, counting down.
GTGGTCTCCTCAGGCCAGGGTGCGGGCGGCGTCGTGGATGGCGGCGCGGATGCGGGCGTAGGTGCCGCAGCGGCAGATGTTGCCGGCCATGGCGGCGTCGATGTCGGCGTCGGTCGGGCGGCGGTTCTTCTGCAGCAGGGCGGTGGCGCTCATGACCTGGCCGCTCTGGCAGTAGCCGCACTGGGCCACGTCGTGTTTGACCCAGGCGTCCTGCACGGCGCGGCCGACCTTGCCCTGCGGGCCGCTGGCCACGGCCTCGATGGTGGTCACGGGCTTGCGGCCCACGGCCGAGATCGGGGTGATGCACGAGCGCGTGGCCACGCCGTCGATGTGCACGGTGCAAGCGCCACACAGCGCCATGCCGCAGCCGAACTTGGTGCCGGTCAGGCCCAGACCGTCGCGCAGGGCCCAGAGCAGGGGGGTGTCGGGCGGCAAGTCCAGCCGCTGGGGCTGGCGGTTGATGGTCAAGGAGGTCATGGGCGACGCCTTTCTGGTCTTGTGTCGGGTTTCAGTGCTCACGCGGCGCTGCAAGTGCAGCGCGCCCGCCGATTCTTCGCGCAACGGGGCCGGCGCTCAAGGTGGATTCCTGTGCAAGCCTTGCCTGATCCTCCAGACCTGGGCAGAGAAGCCCCCGCTTTTGTCACGGACACGACATACTGGCTCCGTGCCCTCGGACTATCTTTTGCGCCTGCCCATGCCCTCGGTGTTGTCCATGCGCCCGGGCGCGCCCCCGTCTCGCCTGCTTTGCCCGCCGCCATGACCAACCTGTCCACCCCACCCGCCGCTGCCGCCTCCCCGGCGGTGCCCACCGCCCCGCGCCGCCTCTCGGCCCTGCTGGCCGAGCGCGCCACGCAGGAGGGCATCCACCCCACGGCGGTGGACGGCGTGCAGCTGCTGCGCGCCACCCGTGCCGTGCCGCGCGCCCCGCTGGTCTATGAGCCCTGCATCGTCATCATCGGCCAGGGCAGCAAGATCGGCTACCTGGGCGAGGAGCGCTACTGTTACGACATCGACCACTACCTGGTGCTGTCAGTGCCCCTGCCGTTCGAGTGCGAGACCCACGCCAGCCCGGACGCGCCGCTGCTCGGCCTGTCGATCGCGCTGCGCCCGGCCCTGGTGCAGGAGCTGCTGCTCGACCTCGACGAGAACGAGCGCGGCACCCCGGCCCTGCCGCGCGGCATCAGCACCGCGCCCATGTGTGCCGCGCTGGAAGACGCCAGCTGCCGTCTGCTGGCCAGCCTGGGCTCGCCCAGCGAGAGCCGCATCCTGGGCCCGCAGCTGGTGCGCGAGATCGTGTTCCGTGTGCTGCAGGGCCCCTATGGCGAGGCGCTGCGCAGCCTGGCCGCGCGCCACGGCCATTTCAGCAAGATGGCGCGCGTGCTCAAGCGCATGCACGCCGACTACGCCGAGGCGCTGGACATCGAGACGCTGGCGCGCGACGCCCACATGAGCGTCTCCAACTTCCACCACAACTTCAAGGCCGTGACCTCGAACTCGCCGCTGCAGTACCTCAAGAGCATCCGCCTGCACAAGGCGCGCATGCTGATGGCGCACGACGGCCTGCGCGCCAGCGCTGCGGCGCTGCGCGTGGGCTATGAAAGCGTGTCGCAGTTCAACCGCGAGTTCAAGCGCGCCTTCGGCGCCAGCCCGGGCGAGGACATCCGGCTGCTGCAGGAGCGCATGGGCCTGCCGCCGCGCAGCCTGCCCGACGACACGGCCGCGGCCTGAGCCCCCGGCGTTGCGGGACCGTTCCCGGGCCCCGTGCCGGGCCGCCCGGGGCCGCGCAGGGGCGCAGGCCATCGCGTAACATTGTCAGCCCATGAGCGCTGTGCCCCAGACCCTGACCGCCCGCTTCGAGCCGCTCACGCCGGCGCTGCTGGATGCCGTCATGCCCGTGGAGGAACTGGCCTACACCCACCCCTGGACGCGCGGCAACTTCCTCGATTCGCTGCAGGCCGGCTACCAGGCCCAGTGCCTGTGCGCCGGCGATACCTTGCTCGGCTACTTCGTGGCCATGCGCGGTGTCGACGAGGTGCACCTGCTCAACCTCACCGTGGCCCCGGCCTGGCAGGGCCAGGGCTGGGCCCGCCTGATGCTCGACGCCCTGGCCACCTGGGCGCGCGGCCAGGGCGCGCAGTGGCTGTGGCTGGAGGTGCGCGCCAGCAACCAGCGCGCCCAGCAGGTCTACCAGCGCCACGGCTACCGCCGCGTCGGTGAGCGCAAGCGTTACTACCCCGACGGTCCGGGCCGGCGCGAGGACGCCGTGGTCATGAGCCTGAAGCTCTGAGGCGCCGCCATGGACCCGCTGGCCGACCTGCCCACCGACCCCCCCGCCGCGCCCGCCCGCCTGAGCCAGGGCCTGGCGCTGGACGCGCGCCAGCGCGCCATGCTGGCCGAGATGGGCGTGACGGTCTGGTGGCCCGAACCCACCCTCGCGCCCACTGCCGAGGCCTCGGCCGCCGAGGTGGAGGGGGCTGTCGAAACCCGCCAGGATGCTCCTGAAACCATAGCGATTGATCCAGTCCTGGCAAGGGCTGAGGTTGAAAAACATCCTGCGTCCCATGCCCCCGGCTCGGCCCCGGCCGGCCCTGCCCCGGTGGCGACCGAGCCGGCCCCCGCCCCAGCACGCCGGCCCACGGGCATCGGGGCCATGGACTGGCCGGCGCTGCAGGCCGCCGTGGCCGGCTGCCAGGCCTGCCGCCTGTGCAGCGGCCGCCAGAATACGGTGTTCGGCGTCGGGCCGGCCGGGCCTGTGGCCGAGGCCCCGCCGCGGGTCGACTGGCTGGTGGTGGGCGAGGCCCCGGGCGAGAACGAAGACCGGCTGGGCGAGCCCTTCGTCGGCCAGGCCGGCAAGCTGCTCGACAACATGCTGCGCGCCCTTGGCCTGAGCCGCCAGGGCGAGGCCCCGCTGGCCGGCGCCTACATCGCCAACGTGATCAAGTGCCGCCCGCCGGGCAACCGCAACCCCGAGCCCGACGAGGTGGCTCAGTGCCTGCCCTACCTGGAGCGCCAGGTCGCCCTGTTGCGGCCGCGCATCATCCTGGCGCTGGGGCGCTTCGCGGCCCAGGCCCTGCTGCGCGAGAGCGTGCCCCAGGTGGAGCAGCTGCCGCTGGGCAAGCTGCGCGGCCAGGTGCACCACTACCAGGGTGTGCCCGTGGTGGTCAGCTACCACCCGGCCTACCTGCTGCGCAACCTGCCCGACAAGGCCAAGGCCTGGGCCGACCTGTGCCTGGCGCTGTCGCACCTGCGGGGCCTGCCACCGCGCTGACGCGGCGCCTGCCAGGGCGGCGTGGCTGGCCTGAAGCGCGGAGCCCGGCGGCATGGGGGCATGGGGGCATGGGGCGGTGTGGGGCGGTGTGGGGCGGTGTGGGGCCCCCGCCTAAAATCCCGGGCATGACCTTCCTGGACCAGTTGCGCGCCGCCGAGCGCCAGAACCGCTCTTTGCTCTGCGTGGGGCTGGACCCCGAACCCGCCAAGTTTCCCGAGGCCCTGCGCGGCGATGCCAGCCGCATCTACGACTTCTGCGCCGCCATCGTGGACGCCACGGCCGACCTGGTGATCGCCTTCAAACCCCAGATCGCCTACTTCGCCGCGCACCGCGCCGAGGACCAGCTCGAGCGCCTGGTTGCCCACATGCGCCGCGCCGCGCCTGCGGTGCCGGTGATCCTGGACGCCAAGCGCGGCGACATCGGCTCCACCGCCGAGCAGTACGCGCGCGAGGCCTTCGAGCGCTATGGCGCCGACGCCGTCACGCTCTCGCCCTTCATGGGCTTCGACTCGGTCGAGCCCTACCTGCGCCACCACGGCAAGGGGGCCTTCCTGCTGTGCCGCACCTCCAACCCCGGCGGCGACGACTTCCAGGCCCAGCGCCTGGCCACCGTACCCGGTGCGCCGCTGCTGTACGAGCACATCGCCGCACTGGCCCAGGGGCCCTGGAACCTCAACGGCCAGCTCGGCCTGGTGGTCGGTGCCACCTACCCGGC
>CAZKDU010000060.1:0-9276 GCA_964551485.1 uncultured Burkholderiaceae bacterium | reverse complement strand
GCCAGCACGCCGCCCTTGGCCGTGCCGTCGAGCTTGGTGACCACCAGCCCGGTAAGCTGCAGCGCCTCGTCGAACGCCTTCACCTGCGCCAGCGCGTTCTGGCCGGTGTTGCCGTCGATCACCAGCAGCACCTCGTGCGGGGCGCTGGCGTCGGCCTTCTGCACCACGCGCTTGACCTTCTTCAGCTCTTCCATCAGGTGCAGCTGGGTCGGCAGGCGGCCCGCCGTGTCCACCAGCACCACGTCCTTGCCGCGCGCCTTGCCGGCGCTGACCGCGTCGAAGCTCACGGCCGCCGGGTCACCGCCGTCCTGGCTGATGATCTCCACCGTGTTGCGGTCGGCCCAGACTGCCAGCTGTTCGCGCGCGGCCGCGCGGAAGGTGTCGGCCGCGGCCAGCAGCACCTGGGCGCCCGAGCCGCTGAGGTGGCGCGTGAGCTTGCCGATCGAAGTAGTCTTGCCGGCGCCATTGACGCCGGCCACCATGATCACAGTGGGCTGCTGGTGGCCGATCACCAGGGGCTGCTGCAGCGGCAGCAGCAGCTCGGTGATGGCCTCGGCCAGCAGGCCCTTGACCGCGGCCGGGTCGGTGACCTTGTGCTCCTTGACGCGGCGGCGCAGGTCGGCCAGCAGGTGTTCGGTGGCCTTCACGCCGGTGTCGGCCATGAGTAGGGCGGTCTCCAGCTCCTCGTAGAGGGCCTCGTCGATCTGGGTGCCCGTGAACACCGTGCTGATGGCGCTGCCGGTCTTGCGCAGGCCGCTCTTGAGCCGGTCCATCCACGAGGCGCGCGGCGCCTCGGCCGGCGCCGCTGCGGGGGGCAGGGCCGGCGCGGCGCTGGGGGCCGGGGTGGCCAGCACAGGGTCCGGCAGGTGGGTGGGCACGGGGCTGCCCAGAGGTGGCACTGCCGGGGCTGGTGCAACCGGGGCCGCTGTGGCCACCGGCAGGCTGGGCGTGGGGGCGAGCGGGGCCGGCCCGACCGGGCCACCCGGGGCGGGTACCGGCAAGGTCGCCGGGGCGCTGGGGGTGTTTCCCTGTGGCAAGGCGTGGGCCGGGGGGGCCGGCGCCGGGCTGGGGGCTGGAGCCGGTTTTTTCTTGAAAAAGCTGAACATTGGGGGCGTTCTTAGAATCGCATCATTCTATGAAAACCCCCTGTCTTTCCACTTGCGGCCGCCGCCTGGCGCTCTGGGCCACCGGCCTGGCCACGGCCGTGGCCCTGACCCAGCTGCCGGTCCAGGCCCAGGCACCTGCTGCGCCATCGCCCGCCCCGCAGGCTGGCACCGACCTGCCCGCGGGGGTGCAGCGCTTCACCCTGGCCAACGGCTTCACCGTGATTGTCCAGCCCGACCGGCGCGCGCCCACGGCCGTGCACATGCTCTGGGTGCGGGTGGGGGCCATGGACGAGGTCGACGGCACCTCGGGCGTGGCCCATGTGCTCGAACACATGATGTTCAAGGGCACGCCGCGCCTGGCACCCGGTGAGTTCTCGCGCCGCGTGGCCGCCCTGGGCGGGCGCGAAAACGCCTTCACCAGCCGCGACTACACCGGCTACTACCAGCAGATCCCGGCCCGGCAGCTCGGCGAGGTGATGGCGCTCGAGGCCGACCGCTTCGCCCACAACCAGTGGGCCGACGCCGAGTTCACCAAGGAGATCGAGGTGGTCAAGGAGGAGCGCCGCCTGCGCACCGAGGACTCACCGCGTGCCCTGCTGATGGAGCAGCTCAGCGCCGCCACCTTCGTGGCCTCGCCCTACCGCCGCCCCATCGTCGGCTGGATGAGTGACCTCGACGCCATGACCGCGGACGACGTGCGCGACTTCCACCGGCGCTGGTACGTGCCGGCCAACGCCGCCATGGTGGTGGCCGGCGACGTCGACGTGCAAGAGGTGCTGCGCCTGGCCGAACGCTACTATGGCCACCTGCCGGCCCGCGCCGTGCCCGCGCGCAAGCCGCGCAGCGAGCCGGCCCAGCAAGGCCTGCGCCGCCTGGCCTTCAAGGCGCCGGCCGAGCAGGCCTACCTGGCCCTGGCCTTCAAGGTGCCGGCGCTGGAGCGGCTCGACGCGACCGACGACGCCCTGGCCCTGACCGTGCTGGCCGCCGTGCTCGACGGCTACAGCGGCGCGCGCCTGGAGCGCGCCCTGACCCAGGGCGCCAACGGCAGCCGCCTGGCCGACAGCGCCGGAGCCAGCCACGGCCTGGTCGGGCGCGGGCCGCAGCTGTTCCTGCTGGACGGCGTGGTGGCGCCGGGCAGCAGCCCCGAGCGGCTCGAGCAGGGCCTGCGTGAGCAGGTCGCACGGGTTGCGCACGAGGGTGTGTCCGAGGCCGAGCTGCAGCGCGTCAAGACCCAGTGGATGGCCAACGCCGTCTACAAGCTCGACTCGGTGTTCAACCAGGCGCGCGAGCTCGGCACGAACTGGGCCCTGGGCCAGCCGCTGGACCTGAACGAGCGCCTGCTGGAGCGCCTGCGCGGCGTCACGGCAAAGCAGGTGCAGGACGTGGCCGCGCGCTACTTCGGCGACGACCAGCTCACCGTGGCCGTGCTGCAGCCCCAGCCCGCCGACCCGCAGCGCCGGCCGCGCCGGCCGCGCCGCGCCCCGGCCGATGCCCGGCATTGAGGCCGGACCGCCGGCCATGCCCCCCTTCACCGATTTCGGGATCTGCCCTTGAAAACTACAAAAATCATAGCGCTTCAGGCCCTGCTGGCGTGGGCTGGCGCCCTGTTTGGCATGGGCTCCGCGCACGCCGGCGTGGCCCTGCAGCACTGGACGCTGGCCAACGGTGCCCAGGTCTATCTGGCCGAGAGCCCGGCCATCCCTATGGTGGACGTGCAGATCGACTTCGACGCCGGCAGCCGGCGCGACCCGCCGGCCCAGGCCGGCTTGGCCCAGGCCGCGGCGGCCATGACGGCCAGGGGCGTGCGCGCCAGCGGCGCGCTTCCGGCGCTCGACGAGAATGCCCTGGCCGAGGCCTGGGTCGACCTCGGCGCCAGCTTCGCCGGCAGCGCCAGCGCTGACCGCCTGAGTTTTGGCCTGCGCTCCCTGGCCTACCCCGACCTGCTGGGCCCCGCGGCCGAACTGGCGGCGCGCCAGATGGCCGAGCCGGCGTTTTCCGAGGCCGTGTGGCAGCGCGAGCGCGCGCGCCAGCAGGCCGCGCTCAAGGAGGCGCAGACGCGCCCGGCCACCCGTGCCGGCCAGGCCTTTGCCGAAGCCGTGTTCGGTGCCCACCCCTATGGCAACCAGACCACGGTGGAAAGCCTGGCGCGCATCGGTGTGGATGAGCTGCGGGCCGCGCAGGCCGGTTGGCGGCCCTGCCACGCGCGCATCAGCCTGGTGGGGGCCTTGAACCGGGCCCAGGCCGAGCAACTGGCTCAGACCCTGCTCGCGCGTCTGCCCGGGGCCCAGGCCACCGCCGCAGACGCCGCAGCCTGCCCGGCCCTGCCCGCGCTGGCCGAGGTGGCGCCGCTGGCTGGTGCCAACGACATCCGCGTGCCGTTCGAATCGGCCCAGGCCCATGTGCTGATCGGCCAGCCCGGTCCGCGCCGCGCTGACCCCGACTTCTTTGCCCTGCTGGTGGGCAACTACATCCTGGGCGGCGGTGGCTTCGTCTCGCGCCTGACCACCGAGGTGCGCGAGCAGCGCGGGCTCAGCTACAGCGTCTACAGCTACTTCTCGCCGGGCCTGAGCGGCGGCGCCTTCACCCTCGGCCTGCAGACCCGGCCCGACCAGGCCTGGCCGGCGGTGCAGGTGGCGCGCGAGGTGGTGCGCCGCTTCGTCGAGCAGGGCCCGACCGAGGCCGAGCTGCGCGCCGCCAAGGCCAACCTGGTCGGCGGCTTTGCCCTGCGCATCGACAGCAACCGCAAGCTGCTCGACCAGGTTGCCAACATTGCCCAGCACGGGCTGCCGCTCGACTACCTCGACACCTGGACCCAGGCGGTGGAGGCGGTCAGCGTGCAGGACGTCCGGCGCGCCTTTGCCCGCGCCGTACAGCCGCAGCACATGGTTACGGTGGTGGTGGGGGGCGCCTCGTGAGTGCGCCGCGCCGCGCCCCGGCGCGCCCGGCCCCGCGTGGCGGTGCCGGCGAGGTGCGCCTGATCGGTGGCCAGTGGAAACGCACGCGCCTGGCCGTGCCCGACAAGCCGGGCCTGCGGCCCACGCCCGACCGCGTGCGCGAGACCCTGTTCAACTGGCTGGGCCAGGACCTCACGGGCTGGCGCTGCCTGGACGCGTTCGCCGGCACTGGCGCCCTGGGGCTGGAGGCCGCCTCGCGCGGTGCTGGCCCGGTGCTGCTGTGCGAGCAGGACGCGGCCCTGGCGGCCGGGCTCCAGCAGTGCCGCGAGAGGCTGCAGGCCCACCAGGTCACAGTGCAGCGCGGCGACGGCCTGGCCGCGCTGCGCCGCCAGGCCCCGGCCAGCCTGGACCTGGTGCTGCTGGACCCGCCGTTCGACTCGGCGCTGTTCGAGCCGGCGCTGGCCGCCGCGGCCCAGGCCGTGGCGCCCGGCGGCTGGGTCTACCTTGAGGCCCCGCACCCCTGGCCCGAGCCGGCGCTGGCCACGCTCGGCCTGGGGCTGCACCGCCAGCTCAAGGCCGGCGCCGTGCACGCCCACCTGCTGCAGCGCTCGGCATAATCGGCCGGCAGCAAGGAGAGAGTCCCATGGCATGCAATGTTCTGGCCGTCTACCCCGGCACCTTTGACCCCATGACCCTGGGCCACGAGGACGTGGTGCGCCGCGCCACCCAGCTGTTCGACCGGGTGCTGGTCGCGGTGGCCGCGGGCCACCACAAGAAAACCCTGTTCACGCTGGAGGAGCGCATGGCCATGGTACGCGAGGCCACGGCCCAGTACCCGCAGGTGCAGGTGGACTCGTTCGACGGCCTGGTGCGCGACTTCGTGGTGGCGCGCGGCGGCAAGGCCATGGTGCGTGGCCTGCGCGCCGTGACCGACTTCGACTACGAGTTCCAGCTCGCCGGCATGAACCGCCAGCTCATGCCCGATGTGGAGACCGTGTTCCTCACGCCCAGCGACCAGTACCAGTTCATCTCCAGCACCTTCGTGCGCGAGATCGCGCTGCTCGGCGGCGAGGTGGAGAAATTCGTCTCGCCCGGGGTGTACCGCCGGCTCATGGCCAAGAAGCCCCAGGTCAGGCCCGACGGCTCGCCGCGCGCCTGAACCCGACCGGCAGCCGCGCATGACCGACCTGTGGCTGGTGCGCCATGGCGAGACCGACTGGAACCGCGAGCTGCGTTTTCAGGGCCAGGTCGACCCGCCGCTCAACGCCACTGGCCACACCCAGTCGCAGCGCCTGGCCAGCCACCTGCCGCAGTACCTGGACGGTGCCCGCATCGACGCGCTCTACAGCAGCGACCTGCTGCGTGCGCGCCAGACCGCCGCGCCGCTGGCCGATCTGCTCGGCCTGGCGGCCCGGCCCGAGGTGGCGCTCCGTGAGCAGCATTTCGGCGTGATCGACGGCCTGTCGGTGGCCGAGATCCAGGCCCGCCACCCCGATGAGTGGGCGCGCTTCAAGCGCTTCGACCCCGACGCCAGCGTGCCCCAGGGCGAAAGCCTGCGCGCCCTGCACGCGCGCGTGATGCAGCGGCTCTGGGCCCTGGTGGCCGCGCACCCGGGTCAGCAACTGCTGCTGGTCACGCATGGCGGTGTGCTCGACATGTTGTACCGCAGCAGCCAGGGCCTGCCGCTGGCCGGGCCGCGCCAGTGCCTGGTGCCCAACGCCGGCCTGGGCCGGCTGCGCGCCCACGACGGTGTGCTGCAACTGCTGAACTGGGCCGAGGTGGTGCATCTGCAGGGCCTGCCGCCGCAGCCGGTGTACGACCAGGCACGAGTGAATACCGCTGACTGACATGTGTCTGCGCCAGAGCTGGCGCCTGCTCCCAAGCGAATCCAGGAAAAATTCCTGCGAATGGTGCAACTGTGATGTGGAACAGAACAGTTTGATCCTCGGGTTATTCCCATGGTGAGCTGAGGTGCCAAGGCTGAGAGCCTACGGTCTGGTCACGCCCCACTCATGCAGGGTGATGACCGATATCGAAAAGACCCTAGGAGATGATATGACTCGTGCAACAACACATGCGCAGCTTCCCAATGCGCGTGCGATTTGGCAAACCATCTTGTGCGCATCGTTGGGCGCCGTGCTGGCTTTCCCCGCAAGTGCCGCCGACACCAAACAGATGCCAGCTGGCAAGGTCGATGGCAAGTACATCCAGGCCAATGCTGCCCAAACCAAAGAGTGGCCAAGCTACGGGTTGGACTACGCGGAAACCCGCTTCAGCAAGCTGAACCAGATCAACACCGGGAATGCCAAAGACCTTGGCCTGGTTTGGTCGTACAACATGGAGTCCACCCGCGGGGTGGAGGCTACCCCGCTGGTGGTGGATGGTGTGATGTACGTGAGTGCGTCTTGGAGTGTGGTGCATGCGGTGGACGTGCGCACCGGCAAGCGCCTGTGGACCTATGACCCGAAAGTGGATAAGTCCCAGGGGTTCAAAGGCTGCTGTGACGTGGTCAACCGTGGTGTGGCCCTGTGGCAGGGCAAGGTGTTTGTGGGGGCCTACGACGGTCGCCTGATTGCATTGGATGCCGCCAATGGCAAAGTGCTGTGGGAGAAGGACACCATCATCGACCGCACGCGTTCATACACCGTGACCGGGGCTCCCCGAGTGTTCAATGGCAAGGTCATCATCGGCAATGGTGGCGCAGAGTTTGGTGTGCGTGGGTACATCACTGCCTATGACGCGAACACTGGGGATCAGAAGTGGCGTTGGTTCACTGTGCCCGGTGATCCAGCCAAGCCATTCGAGGACGAATCTATGGCCAAGGCGGCCAAGACCTGGGATCCTAGTGGTAAATATTGGGAGTCCGGTGGCGGTGGCACCGCATGGAATTCCATGGTGTTTGACCCTGAGCTGAACCTGATGTACGTTGGTACGGGCAACGGCTCACCCTGGTCACATGCCAAGCGCAGCCCCAAAGGAGGCGACAACCTCTATCTGGGGTCCATCGTTGCGCTCAACCCGGACACGGGCAAGTACGTGTGGCACTACCAAGAGACCCCTGGCGACAATTGGGACTACACCTCGGTGCAGGACCTGATCCTTGCCGATCTCACCATCGATGGCAAGAAGCGAAAGGTGGTGATGCACGCCCCGAAGAATGGCTTCTTCTTTGTGGTGGACCGCACCAACGGCAAGTTCATTTCTGCAAAGAATTTTGTCGATGTGAACTGGGCCACCGGGTATGACAAGAACGGCCGTCCGATGGAAGTGGCGGGCGCCCGTGATCGTGCCAAGCCTTACGACTCAGTGCCGGGTCCGTTTGGGGGTCACAACTGGCACAGCATGTCGTTCAACCCCGAACTGGGTTTGGCCTACATCCCAGCCCAGAACGTGCCCGTCACGCTGGGTGAGGACAAGATGTGGCAGAAGTATGGCTCCAACGTGGCTGGTCAACCGATGAGTGGCAATGGGTGGAACACTGGCATGAACATCAATGCCCAGCCGCCGACGAGCAAGCCCTTTGGGCGGTTGATCGCCTGGGATCCCATCAAGCAGAAAGAGGTGTGGCGTCAGGAACACGTGGCCCCTTGGAACGGTGGCACGCTGACCACAGCTGGCGGTCTGGTGTTCCAGGGCACGGCCGATGGGCGTTTTGTGGCCTACAACGCCAAGTCTGGCGAAAAGCTGTGGGAGTCTCCCACAGGCACGGGAGTGGTGGCCGCGCCCATCACTTATGAGGTTGATGGCAAGCAGTATGTGTCCATCGCCGTGGGTTGGGGTGGGGTGTTTGGGTTGTTCCAGCGGGCCACCGATCACGCCACACCAGGCACGGTCTATACCTTTGCGGTGGGTGGGAAGACCCCTATGCCCGAGTTCACCAAATACCAGTTGGGCAATCTGCTGGCAGGTGTTAAATACGACCCGGCTCACGTGCCAGAAGGCACCGGTCTGTATGTGAGCAACTGCGTGTTTTGCCACGGCGTGCCTGGCGTGGACAAGGGGGGCAACATCCCGAACCTGGGTTATTCATCACCCGAGGTGATTGCTAATCTGGACAAGTGGGTGTTCAAGGGGCCTGCCATGGGCAAGGGCATGCCGGACTTTACTGGCAAGCTCACGGCAGAACAGGTGGAAAAGGTGAAAGCATTCATCCAGGGCACCGCTGACGCGATCCGTCCCAAGAAACCTTGAATTGGTTTACACCCCGGTCCGTGTCTCGGGGCCGGGTTTCAAGCCGCACGGTGCAAGCCGTGCGGCATTTTTCATGGGGTCATGTCATAACCGGTGGCCAGGCAGGGAATTGGCTCCACATCGGACTGTGCGCGCAGTTGCTCCAAGCATTGAGCCAGCCGCAGCACCCCGAGGTCATCGAAGCGCTGGCCGGCGATCTGCAGGCCGATTGGCAGGCCTTCGGGCGTGAAGCCGCCCGGCAGGGCGATGGCCGGCTGCTCCGACATGTTGAAGGGCACGGTGAAGCCGATGTGCTCGAGCGCGCGCAGCGGGTCGTTGGTGGGGCAGGGCTGCTCGGCCCCGAAGGCCGGCACCGGCGACACCGGTGACAGCACGTAGTCCAGCCCGGCGCAGGCCTGCACGGTGCGTGTGCGTGTCAGGTGGCTCTGGCTGAAGGCGCGGAACACCTCGGCACCACTCATGCCCGCGGCGCTGTCGGCCCAGGCTCGGATGAAGGGCAGCACCCGGGCCCGGCGCTCGGCTGGCAGGGCCGCCATGTCCAGGTGCGAGCGCATGCGCCAGAAGCGGTCCAGGCCGTCGAGCATCTCGGCGGTCATGAACGGGGCCATGGGCTCGACCCGTGCGCCGGCGCGGGCCAGCCGCTCGGCGGCCTGCACCACCACGTCGCGGTGGCTGGGGTCCAGCGGCAGGCCACAGCCGGCGTCCAGCAGCAGGCCGATGCGCAGGCCACGCAGCCAGCCCGGATCGGTCTCGCCCAGCGGCCAGTCCAGGGTCTGGGGCGGCATGGCCATGCTGTCGCGGGCGTCGGGCCGGGCCAGCACCTGCATCAGCAGCGCGGCGTCGGCCACGCTGCGGGTCATGGGGCCGGCCACGCGCCCCATGTAGGGTGGGTCGATCGGCACACGGCCCAGGCTGGGCTTGAAGCCCACCACCCCACACCAGCCGGCCGGCAGCCGGATCGAGCCGCCGATGTCGGTGCCCACGTGCAATGGGCCATAGCCGGCCGCCGCGGCCGCGCCGGCCCCGGCGCTGGAGCCGCCGGGCGTGAGCGCCGGCTGCCAGGGGTTGCGCGCCGCCGGGTGCAG